>JALONY010000145.1 GCA_025454715.1 Anaerolineae bacterium | reverse complement strand
CTGACCATCGCCACCATCCAAGTGCCATTGGACGAGGCGTCGCGCTTCGGGGTGTGCGTGACGGATGACGATATGCGCGTGGTCGATTTCGCCGAGAAGTCGCAGACCCCGCCCAGCACGTTGGCCAGCATGGGCGTGTACGTGTTCAATTATGACGTGCTGGAGCGCGTGTTGCTGGAAGACCGCGACGACCCCAACAGCGAGCACGACTTCGGCAAGAACATCATCCCCAAGATGATTAAGGCCGACATGCGCGTGTATGGGTATGGCTACGGCGGTTACTGGATCGATGTCGGGACGATCGACAGCTATTGGGAAGCGCACATGGACTTGCTGGACACCCCGCCCAGCCTGAACATGAACGACCGGACGTGGATTATCCACACCAAGAGCGAGGAGCGCCCGCCGGTGCGTATCGCGACCGGTGCGGTGGTGCGCGATAGCCTGATTACCGACGGCAGCATCATCAGCGAGGGTGCGGTGATTGAGCGGTCGGTGTTGTCGCCCGGGGTGTTCGTCGGCCCGGGGGCGGTCGTGCGCGACTCGATCATCTTGACCGATGCGTACGTCGAGGCGGGCGCGGTGGTCGAGCGCGCCATCCTCGACAAACTGGTGGTGATTGGCAAGGGGGCGCGGGTCGGTAGCATCCCCGATATGGGCGAATTGGGCATTACGTGCGTGGGCAAGAACACGCAGGTGCCGCCCGGGTACACGGTCGGGCATTCGGTGGTGCTGGGCACCGACCTGACGCCCAACTATTTCGAGGCGTTCGCCGATAAGGTCATCCCGCCCGGGACGCACATCGGCTACAAGAAGAAGTAGAGGCGCGTCGCGAGGCGCCCGCCACCCGTCCCCCAACGGACAACGCCCGCGTTGTCCCTACGGCACAAAAACCGGCTAACCCCACCCACACGCCCCGCCCCTCGCCCAAGCAAATGGGGCGAGGGGCGCCCCGTTGGGCGGCTTTCGGGTATAATCGGGGGCGTATCGTACCTACGAAATGCGAACCGCTCATGACTGAACCTATGCCTCGTCCGTCCGTCTTTCGCCCGTCGTTGCGCTGGAAGCTGGTGTTGCCGTTTGCCGTGTGGGGCGCGGGGCAAGCCGCGTTGCTGGCATGGGCGCTGAATAGCCCCGACCCTGCCCCGCGCTGGGTGGGTTTGGCCAGCGCGGTGGTGTCGCCAGTGCTGGCCGTGTGGCTGGGTGGGCGGGTGGCGCGGCGAGCGGAGCGCTTGGCTCGCGTGGCCGACGACCTCGCCGCGGGGCAGCGCAGTGCTTACCCCCTCCCCCGCACCCGTGATGAGCTGGACGACGCGGGCGCGGCGCTCAACCGCTATGCCCACGCCGCCGAGGCGCGCCACGACGCCCTGCGCGTGCAAACCCGCCTGCACCGCCAAGAAGCCTCACGCTTGGCGGCGGTCTTGGCCGCGCATGGCGATGGGCTGATCATTCTGGACGCGGCGGGGCAAGTCTTGGCGATGAACCCGGTGGCGCGCACCTTGTTGGGTGCCAGCCAGTCGGCGACCGATATGGTCGCCCTGACCGGTATCCTGACCGACCGCTTGGGCGAGGCGCTGGCTCCCAGCGTGTATGCCCAAGGCGACTCGTTGCGCCTCGGGCTGAACGGGCGGCACGTGCAGGTGCAGGTCACGCCGGTGGCCAGCCACGAAGAGGCGCGCATCGGCACGTTGGTGATGTTGCGCGACGTGACCGTGACGGCGCAACAAGAGCAAGCCCGCGCCGATTTGTTGCTGAGCACGGACGCCTTGTTGGCCGCCCTGCCCGAACAACACGCCAGCGGGTGGCGCGCATGGCTGAAGAAGCTGCGCGGTGCCGAGAGTGGCGACGACCTCGCGGTGGTGCGCGAGACCACCGTGTTCGCGGTCGAGGCGCTGGTGTGGGGCGCGGCCAACGCATGGGGCAAGGCCGCCAGCGCCCAGCACATCGACCTCCAAGTGGACATCAAGGCGCGGGGCTTGCGCGTGCACGGTGACCTCAAGCGCTTGCTGTGGGCGCTGGGCGCGTTGCTCGACAACGCCATCAAATATACGCCCGTGGGGGGGCAGGTGATGATACAGGTCAAAGACCCCGAGGACGACGCGGTCGTCATCCGCATCCGCGACAACGGGGTCGGCATCGCGCCGGACGAATTGCCGCATGTCTTGGAGCGCTTCTATCGCGGGAACCCGCGGATGCCCGACGGCAGGCCGTTGCGCGTGGCGGGGGTCGGGCAGGGCTTGGCCTTGGCGCAACAGGTCATCGAGGCGCACGGTGGCACGCTCAGCCTCAAGTCACGCATGGGCGCGGGCACGGCGGTCTACGTCCGCTTGCCCCTGTCGTTCGACGACGGTCAGCGCTTGCCGTAGCGTTGTGCGAGGCGTTCCTTAACGCGGTCAGGCGAGTCGGTCGTCTTGATAAACTGGAGGTCGGCCTGCTGGAGCATGATTTGCTTAATCATGATTTGGCTGGTCTCGCCGGTCTTGATGGCCGTGACCACTTGGTCTGCGGCGCGCCCGCTGCCCTCCAGCAAAATCATCGGGATGCGGCGCTCGACCGCCATCCGCAGCTCGTTGAGCGCGACGTTGCCGCCGTTAATCAGCATCCCCAGCATCGGGTAGGTGCCATAACCCGACACACAGCGGGCGAGGTCTTGGATCATGGCCGACTCGATGCCCCAGCTCTCGCCCTCGACCAAGACGAAGTGGGTATGGCTGTCCTCTAGCTCGGCCTCGGCTTTTAGGTTGTCGCGCCCGGGGAACTTGACCAGACCCATCGGCGAGACGCCAATCAGCGGGAACTTGTAGCGCCCACGCTTGCGTGCGTCACCCACCATCTGCATGATGCCCGACTCGGTGCCCCCGTCGATGATGAGCAGGTTGTTTTGGTGGGCGAACTCGGCGATGGCGTCGATGATGCGCTGGGTGCGTTGGATGTCGTCGGGGGACATGCCGCCCGCGCCGCCCACGATGAACAAGGCCGGCCCCGACGCCCCCAGCTCGAGCTGGTCACGCACCACCTCGGGCAACATCCCGACCGGCGCATACACCGCGCCCGCCTTGGTGCCGTTGGGGAAGATGATGGGGAAGCGCCGCCCCGATAACATGGCCGACGACGAGGCCTTCCCGCCCGATAAGCGCAACATCCGCACCCGGATGAGCGCGACCAAGACGATCCCTAGAACCGCAATCAGCAGCAACAATGGCGACATACGCGTGTTCTCCCAGCCCCTCATGTGTAAAGGTCACAGGAGCACTGGCCGGTACCAGCCCCGACCATCGCGCCCCCATCGCTTTGCTATTATCATCCGTCTTGACCAAAACGACAACAGGCTGACCCGATGACCCCACCGTCTTTTTCTGCCCCGCTCTTGGAGTGGTACGACCGAAACGCCGCCGCCTTGCCGTGGCGCTCGCCCGACCCCGACCCGTATGCGGTCTGGCTGTCGGAGGTGATGCTTCAGCAAACGCAAGTCGAGACGGTCATCCCGTATTTCTTGCGCTTCTTGGACGCCTACCCCACCGTTCGCGCCCTCGCCGACGCGCCGCTGGACGACATCTTGAAATTGTGGGAGGGCTTGGGCTATTACAGCCGTGCGCGCAACCTCTACCGTGCCGCGCAGGTGGTGGCCTATGAGCTGGACGAGCGCTTCCCCGACACGCCCGAGGCGTTGCTCAAGCTCCCGGGGGTCGGGCGCTATACCGCCGGTGCCATCGCCAGCATCGCCTTCGGGCGGCAGGCCGCGCTGGTCGATGGCAACGTGTACCGCGTGTTCGCCCGCTTGATGGATTATGACGGTGACATCACCACCCCGCCCGCCCAAGCGCAGATGTGGGCGTGGGCGGAGGCGTGGGTGCCCGCCGAGCGCGCCGGGGATTATAACCAAGCGGTGATGGAGCTGGGGCGGACGGTGTGCACCCCCAAGCAACCGCGGTGCCCGTCCTGCCCGTTGAGCGAGCGCTGTCTGGCGCGTGCCAACGGCACCCAAGCCGAGCGACCGGTCAAGAAAAAGGCTGGCAAGAAGCCGCATTACGAGGTGGCGGCGGGGGTGGTGCGCGGGGAGGATGGGCGTTTGTTGATTGCCCAGCGCCCGCTGGAGGGCTTGTTGGGCGGCTTGTGGGAGTTCCCCGGGGGCAAGCAAGAGGCGGGCGAGACCTTGCCGGAGTGCCTGATGCGCGAGCTGGACGAGGAATTGGGCATCACGGTCGAGGTCGGGGCGGAGCTGTGCGCGGTGCGCCACGCCTTCACCCATTTCTCCATCACGCTGCACGCTTTCGAGTGTCGGTTGGTTGACGGTGAGCCGCGCCCGATTCAGGCCAATGCGTTGGCGTGGGTGACCGAGGACGAGCTTGACCGCTACGGCTTCGGCAAGGCCGACCGCGAGGTCATTCGGTTTCTACGCGACCAACCTCGTCGGTTGCTGTAATCAAGACCGCGCTGATTTCTTGCGTCAGGGTCTGGTGATAGGGTTGCTTGGGCGATGGCGGCTCGGGGTGGGGGATTTTGAGCACGAACGTGCTGCCTTGCCCGGGGGTGCTCTCGACGGTGATTTGGCCGTGGTGGAGCGCCGCGATGCGCCGCACGATCGACAAGCCGAGGCCGAGGCCGCCACGCTCGGTGTTGCGTGCCTTATCGACCTTGTACATGTGCTCGAAGATGTTGTCCAGCTCCTCGGGCGGGATGCCGATGCCGGTATCGCTGACGCGCAACATGGCGTAGTGCGTGTCACGTTGCACCCCCAACGTGATGTTGCCGCCCTCAGGCGTGAACTCGATGGCGTTATCGACCAACATCATGGCCGCCCGCGACAAGTACCCTTCCTCGCCAGAGACCAGCACCTCGCCATCGGGTTGTTGTAGGCCGATGGTCAGGCGCTTGGCCTCGGCCTTGGGCACGTTTTGCGACAACACGTGGGCGGCCAGCGTGTTGAGCGACAACATGCGCGGCACGATGTCGGCTTGTTCCAGCTCCAGCATCAGCATCAGGTCATCGACCAAGCGGTTGAGGCGGGCGGCCTGTGCCCCAATCGTGTCGAGGCGGTTGCTGGCTTGTGGGTGGTCGGGCTTGCGGCGCAACAGGTACAGGCTGGTTTGGATGATGGACAGGGGGGTGCGGAACTCGTGCGACATGTCGCGGATGAAGCCGCTCATCAGGCGCATCCGCTCCTTCTCCAGCAACAGCTCGAAGCGCTGCTCCTCGATGCGGCGGCGGTCGGTGATGTCGGCAATCACGGGGGTGAACTCGGTGTATTGCCGCCCCTCGACCTGCTCGGTCGGCAGGCCGATCATCTGGGCATAGGCCGGATTGACGTAGACCAGCTTGCCCTTGCCATCGACCACCGCCACGCCTTGTCCGAGGTTGGTCATGGTGTTGAGGATGAACTCGCGCCCAGCTTCTAGCTCGCGGTCGGCCTCGGTGCGGAAGATGGCCGCGCCGAGGATGTCGGCGGCCAGCTTCAGGGCGTCAATCATCGACTGTTGCCAGACCAACGGCAAATCGCACTCATCGAAGCCGATATACCCCCACCACGTGTTGTTGACTTGGATGGGCGCGACCAAGATGGACTGGATTTTTTGGGCGCGCAACAGCTCGCGCTCGCTT
>JALONY010000144.1 GCA_025454715.1 Anaerolineae bacterium | reverse complement strand
GTGACCGCCGTCCCCTTGCCCATCTGGCTTTGGATGGTCAGGCGACCGCCCACCAGCTCGGCGCGCTCTTCGAGGTTGATCATCCCGAAACTGCCGCGCTCGTTGTATTTGGCACGGGTGCCCTCCACGTCGAAACCGGCGCCGTTATCGCGCACCCGCGCCAGCACCTCGCGCCCCCGCGGCGCGACCTCGATTTGGATGATGGGCGCTTTGGCATATTTGCGGGCGTTGGAGACGGCCTCTTCGATGATGAAAAACAGCGCGTCCTGCGAGTCTTGCGACAACAGGTCATCCACCGCGTCGTCACATTTCAAAATCACGTTTTGATCGTAGGTCTTGCGCGTCTTCTCGGCCAATTGCTCCAGCGCGGTGCTGATGCCCTGCGACTCCAGCGCCAGCGGGCGTAGCTTGAACAAGACGTGACGGATTTCGGCGGTGGCTTGCTGCGCCATCGCCTCGATGGCCGACAACTCCTCGACCACCTTCTCGAGGGCGTGGCCGCGCTCGACCATCAGCTTGGCCACCCCGGCGCGCATCGTCACGGCGGAGATGGTTTGGGTCGGGATGTCGTGCATATCGCGCACCAGCGCTTGGCGGGCGTTGGTCTCCAGCTGCACCAAACGCTCTTTTTCTTGGCGCAGGCGGTTATACAGCGTGGCGTTTTGCAGCGCCACCGTCACCTGCGTGCCCAGCGCGGTCATCACGTCCATCCGGTCTTCGGTAAAGGCGTCCTCGTCGGCGCTGGCGAACACCATCACCCCGTAATTGACGTATTCCATCCGCAACGGCACCGCGAGGGTCGAGCGGGTGCGCGCCAGCGACACGAACGACGACAGCTCGGCGTCGGCGGTGGCACCCTTGCCGATGATGGGGGTGGCCTCGGACAAGGCTTGGCCGACGATGCCGCCCTTGCCGTGCAAGATGCGGTCGGTGTCGAGGTGGGTAAGCCCGCGATGTTCGAAGACTTGCAGGCTTTCGTCACGGGCGCTGTAGAGGAAGATGATCGAGACGATGCCGCCCCCGCTACTGCGCTGGCGCAAGGCCAACTGCCCGACATCCATGGCTTTGTTGAGGACTTGGGCGGTGCTTTGTGAGCTCAGGTCGGTCGAGACCTCGACCACGGCGCGCATCATCTCCCGCGAGTCGGCGAGGTTGCGCTCGCGCTCCTCGAGGTCACGGCGCAGGCGGGTCGGCAGGTCATTGCCCCATTGGGCATGGGCACCCGCCCACAGCCACACCGCCGCCGACACCCCGCCCAACGCCACCATCGGCTGGGTGAACACCCCCAGCGGCAAGCTGGGCAGCATGATGCTGATGGCCAGCGCGCCCGCCCCCGCCCCCAGCAACGGTGCCAACAGGCTCCACGGCCAGCGCGAGGTCAAGATGTCGAGGGCGGCGAGGGCGGTCAGGGCGTAGGCCGCGTTTTGGAGTAGGTCGGTCTGGGTGCGGGGCAGGGCGAACACCAGCCCAGCCACGTTCAGGCCGCCGGTGATGAGGATGACCCACGTCAGGTGGTCGGAGAGGGCAGGGATGAAGTAACAGACCGACAAAACGAGCGCCGCCCCCACGACCATCAGCGCGCCGGGGAGAAAATAAGGGTCGTTCAACGATGGGACGAGCGGGGTGGCCAGCCATGCCAGCGCGAGGGTTACCCCGCTGGCCGCCAGCCTCAACCCGAGCACCGCCCACTCTTGGCCGGTAGGTCTGCCGCTTTTGGTCATTTTATTTCTCGGTTATCGTGCGTAAGATTGACCAAGTATAGCACCCCCTGCCTATTGCGTTCGATAAACGTTTGTCGATAGGTGTCGTTTTCGGTCATCCGAAGCCTACGACAGGCGATACACCTGTTACACGTCTATTCTAATCTTTTTTCCCATTGGATTCACAGACCATGTCCGAATTGCTAGAGATTTTGCTCAACGTGCTTGCCCCGATTTTCTTGTTGGTCGGGGCGGCGGCGTGGATTGGGCAACGCTTTAAGCCCGACCCGCGTGCGGTCTCTAACCTGCTGGTCTATTTGTTCGTGCCCGCGCTGTCGTTCAAGACGCTGTATCAGCTCGAGGCCGGTTCATTGGCCGAGCTGGTGACGGGCGAGTTTGGGCGGGCGTTTTTGCACATCACGCTGTTGGTGGCCATCATGAGCGCGATTGCGCTGGGCTTGGGGCGCGCCTTCGGGCTCGACCGGCGCACGACCAGCGCCTTTACGCTGGCGTCGTCGCAGATGAACGCGGGCAATTACGGCATCCCGCTGTGCACGTTCGCCTTCGGCCCCGAGGGCGGCGCGCTGGCGTTGCTGTTTTACGTCAGCAGCTCCATCAGCAGCAACATGGTCGGCACGTTCGTGGCGTCCAGCGGCTCGGTCGGGTTCGGGCGGGCGGCGGCCAACGTGTTGCGCGTGCCGACCACGTGGGGCGCGCTGTTGGCCATCACGCTCAACCTGCTGAACGCGCCCTTGCCGCTGGCGCTGGAGCGGGCGGTATTCTTGGCCTCCGACGCCACCTTACCGGCCATGCTGGCGCTGTTGGGGCTGTTGCTGGGGCAGATGTCGTTGCGGACGTTGCGCGTGCCGTGGCGGTGGGTGTTCGCGGCCTGTGGCCTGCGCCTGATCGGTGGGGCGGTGCTGGGCGCGCTGGTGGCGTCGGGCTTGGGCTTCGGCGGGCTGTTTTACGCGGTGGCCGTCACGCAGTCCAGCGTGCCGACGGCGGTGCTGGCCAACGCCTTGGCCGCCGAGTTCGGCAGCGATGCCCAGTTCACCTCGGCGGCCACACTCATCAGCACATTAGCCAGTTTGGGTACAATGACGATATTGATTGCAGTGTTGAGGTGAAGCACACATGATGCGACGTTGGGGTGCGGCGTTGGCCGCGATTGCGTTGATGGGCGTGTTGTCGGGGTGCGTGGCGCTGGGGGGCGAGCCGCCCATCGTCCGCACGCGGGTGGCCGCGACGCCGGTGCCCGCCACCCCCACGCCACCGCCGGTGGCCTCCGAGCTGGGTCACCCCGCCCAGCCGCCCGACCTCGCCAACGGCGCGCTGATTTACGCCCGCCATTGCGCGGCTTGCCACGGTGACGGCGGGCGGGGGGATGGCCCCGTTGCGCTCAATGCCGAGATGAACCCGGGCGACCTGACCGACCCGACCAGCGCCCGCAGCCAAACCCCGTTCGACTGGTACAGCACCATCACCTACGGGCGCATCGAGAACCTGATGCCCCCGTGGCGTGACGCCCTGACCGAGCAAGAGCGCTGGGATGTGGCGATGTACACCTACACCTACCACGTCGAGGCCGAGCAGTTGGCGTTGGGGCAAGTCCTCTATCAAGAATGCGCCGACTGCCACGGCGACCTCGGGCGCGGCGACGGCCCCGAGGCCGCCAACCTGCGGATTGACGTGAAAGACCTGACCGACCAATCCGCGATGGTCACGCTCAGCGACGCCTCGATTTTCCGCATGGTCGAGCAAGGCTTCGAGGACGTGATGCCGTCCTATAGCGACCGCTTCAGCGCGGACGAGATGTGGGCGGTCACGGCCTATGCCCGCAGTTTGTCGCTGGCGCAGGGGCAGGCCACCGAGGCCGACCCCGAGGGCATCGCGGTCAGCGGCACGGTCTCGCTGTACGGCGGTGGCCAAGCCTTGCCGGTCGGCCTGATGGTCAACCTGAACGCGCTGGACACCGAGACCGGTGAGCCCATCCAGCTCAACGTCGCACCGGCGGCGGTGGGTGTCGATGGCGCGTATGCGTTCGCGGGGGTGCCGCGGGTCGAGGCGGCGGCCTATTTCACCTCGGTGATTTATCAGCGTTACCCGTTCGCCAGCGCCCCGCGCCAAGCCACCCCGACCGATGCCCTGACCCTCGACATCGTGCTGTACAGCCCGACCACCGACCCAAACAACGCGCTGGTCTCTACATGGGTCAACCAAATCACGGCCTATGATGGGCAACTCGATGTCGTGAGCGTGATGCAGGTGCAAAACCCATCGCAGTCCGAGATGTACAGCTCCGGCGAGTTTTTGGCCGATGGCCGCCCGATTGGGTTCCGCCTGCCCATCCCCGACGGTGCGACCTTGATACCGCCCGACTTGCCGGGCGTGGTGGTGGCCGAGGACGGGCGCAGCCTCATCGACACGCAACCGCTGCCGCCCCGCGGCCAAAAATTGCTGTCGGTGCGCTACACCCTGCCCTACACGCTGGGTCAGCCGGTGCCGCTCAGCGCGCCGCTGACCGTGGCTGGGACGGTGCGCGTGCTGTTGCGCCCGCTGGAGATGCGCCTCGTCAGCGACATGCTGCCTGCGCTGGGCGAGGAGTCGCTGGGCGGGGAGTTTTATAAGGTGTACGGCGGGCAGGTGGCACAACGCGCCAACGCGCCCATCGAGGTGGTCTTGGAAGGGCAACCGCTGGCCGGTGCCGTCGCGTTGCCGACCGCCGCCCCGACCGAGTCGGCCATCCCGACCGGTGCCATCGACATCCCGTCGGCGGTGCGCGGCGACATCTTGAACCCGATTTTGATCGGCTTGGGGCTGTTGGTGGTGGTGGGCACGCTGGCCTTATTGCTGCGCCGCCCCGCCCGCAAGACCCCGCCCACACAGGAACCGCACTCATGAGCGCGCACCCCTCGCCCGACCGCCCCTTGCTCGAGGCGGTCGGGTTGGTCAAGCGTTTCGGGTTTCGGGCGGTGTTGCGCGGCCTCGACCTGTGCGTGCCCCGCGGCCAAGCCATCGCTTTGATGGGCGCGAACGGGGCGGGCAAGAGCACCCTGATGCGCCTGCTGACCGGCCTGACCCGCCCCGACGGGGGTATCCTGACGGTCGGGGGGTGGGTGATGCCGCGTGAGGCCGCGCAGGTGCGCCCCCACTTGGGGTATGTGGCGCACAAGCCGCTGGTCTATGACGGGCTGACCGCCCGCGAGAACCTGCTGTTTTTTGGCCGTTTATATGGCTTGGCTGGCGCGGCTTTGCACGAGCGCGCCGACGACCTGCTGGCGCAAGTCGGGCTGAAGAAGCGGGCGCACGACGTGGTGCGCGGCTTCTCTCGCGGGATGCTGCAACGCCTGAGCATCGCCCGCGCCCTGTTGCACGCGCCCGACATCCTGTTGCTGGATGAGCCGTTTACCGGCCTCGACCTGAACGGGGTCGAGGTGCTGAGCGGGCTGGTCGAGGCCAAGCGCGCCGCGGGCTGCACCATCATCCTGACCACCCACGACCCCGCCCATGCCTTGCGCTTGTGCGAGCGGTTGGTGGTGCTGGCGCGGGGTGGGCTGGTGGTCGATTCGCCGACCAGCGCCTATGCCACCCCAGAGGCGCTGGCAACCGCCTATGCCGAGGGCGTCGCAGGCTAGGGCTCCCCCCACCCACACGCAAAAACAGGGCTACCCAT
>JALONY010000143.1 GCA_025454715.1 Anaerolineae bacterium | reverse complement strand
CTTGCGCGGCAGGCGGGGCGGCTTGGCGAGGCGCACCTCGCTGGGGATATCGAGTTTGCCGGTATACTGCACCTCGATCGGGTCGGTGGTGTCGAAAGCCGGCTCGAACGGGTCGTGCGAGTCGTCTTCGTCGCGCATCGACGCGAACATCTGGCGGGCGCGGTTATCGCGCTGCGGGCGCTGGGCATTGTCGCGAGGTTTGCCCGATTTGGGCGCTTGGGGCGCGGCCTGCGGGCGTTCGGCGCGTTGTGGGCGCTCTTGCCGGTCGGGGCGCTGCGGGCGTTCAGGACGGGCATCGGAGGCTTCGAGGCGCTCTTGCCGGTCGGGGCGTTGCTGGCGCTCAGGGCGGGCGTCGGAGGCTTCGAGGCGCTCTTGCCGGTCGGGGCGTTGCTGGCGTTCAGGGCGGGCGTGGTCACGCGGGAGGGGGAAATTGTCACGCTTGGGCGGGCGCTTGGGCGCGGCGGCCTCCTCGGATGGGGCGGATGAGGGCGGCTGTGCGCCGCCCTCAGTGTTTGCCCCACGGTTCAAGATGCGCTCGAGCATGTAGCTGAGCAGGGTCACGCGCTCGGCGCGGTTTTCGATTTGGTCATACCCGCGCAAGAGCGAGGCCAACTCGTCAATCAGGCGGCGTTGTTCGGGGCGGCGGGCGTGTTCGTAGGCTTGTTGCGCCCACACGCTACCGTACGCGCTCAAGCCACCGACGACGGCGCGGTTACTGGCGCCCTGTTCGCGCTCCAGCTTCAGGATTTTGACCAAAGTCTCGATGGGTGATGGCATGGGTGTTTTGCGTTACGCTTTCCATTGGGCGCTGACCGAGGCGAAACCCAAGCCGCCGGGCCCGATGTGGGTGCCGAGGGTGGGCCCGACACGCACGATCATCACATCTTTGGGCAGGACATCTTTCAGGGTCTCGCGCATCTCGCGTGCGCCGTCTTCGTTGTTGGTGTGGACGATGGCCAGCTTGTCCAGCTTGCCTTGCTCCCGCACGAATTCTTGCAGCTTCTCGACCGCCTTGCCGAACGTGCGGATGCGGGCTGCGGCCTTGACCTCGCCCTCGACGACTTCGACGATCGGCTTGATTTGCAGCAGTGCGCCGATGCCTGCGGCTGCCCAGCCCACGCGCCCGCTACGGCGCAAAAATTCCATGGTGGCCAGCGCGCAATAGAGCTTTTGATTCTTACGCACGCGCTGGACGGCGTCTAGGGTGGCTTCGACGCTGTTGGTGGCGGCGGCGGTCTCGGCGGCAATCACGATTTGCCAGCCCATGCCCATGCTCAGGTTGCCGCTGTCAATCAGGGTGTAGCGGTTGGCAGGCAGGCCGGAGCCGCCGACGCGGAACGAGTTGTAGGTGGCGCTGAGCTTGGCGGGGGTGACGATGGCGATGAGGTGGTCGGCACCTTCCATGTGGCGGTTCAGGATTTCCTCGGCCAGCGCGGGGGGCGGTGCGGCGGTGGTCGGGTGGGTGCTCATGGTCGGCAGGTTTTTGTAATACATCTCGCGGTCGAGCTCTTTGCCGTCGTCGGCGAAGCTTTGGCCGTCATAGTTGACGAAACACGGCACGACCGCGATGTCGTAGCGGTCGATGATGTCTTGGGGCAGGTCGGCTACGCTGTCGGCGACGATCTTAATTTTTGTAGGCATCGGGGGGTTCCTTTTGGGCACTCGTAACGATTAAACCGCCCGCGCTTGCCCCAATCAGGGCTGCGAGGGACGGGGAGTAACTACACACCGTGGGTGTTTGGGTGGTCACGTCGCCCAACCGGCTCAGTAAGAGGCGGGTGGTCTCGGTGCGCTGGGCGGTCTCGGGTTGCGAGATGACGACGTGCTCGATGGCGTCGAAGCCAGAGGCGAACTCCAGCAGTTGGTCGATGAGCTGGGCGCGGGTGCGCGCCTTGCCGGTGGTGACCAACACGCCGTCATCGAACGTGAGCAGTGGCTTGACGCCCAACATGCCGGCCAAGAGGCTGTGCTCCTCGCTCAGCATGGCGTTGGCCAGCAGGGTCTCGGTCGATTCCACATAGTATATCGCAAAGGTGCGCCCTGCCACTGCCCGCGCATGGCGCACCAGCGCATCGAACGAGGGCGCGTGTTGGGCGGCGGCTGCGGCGGCCTGCACCACCAAGCCTTGGGCGGCGCTCATGCTGCGGCTATCGACGAGGCCGACCGGAAACGACCCCGCGAGGCGCTCGGCGGCTTTTTGGGCGTTGGCGTAGCTGCTGGACATGCGGCTGGAGCCGTGCACGCTGAGCACCCCATCGAATTGTGCCGAGGCGGCCTGAAACAGCCGGTAATACTCTTGGGGGGTAGGGGGGCTGAAGCGCAAGTGCCCCGGGCGGGTTCGCAGGATGTCCCACAGCTCGCGATGGGGGAAGTCGGTGCCTTCATAGCCGGTGCGCTCGCCCAGCGACACGCGGTTGAGGGCGACGCTGACGTGCGCCGCCCCCATGGCGGCGCGGTCGGGGATGACCGCGCCGGAATCGGTGACGATGAGGATGTTGAGCATACGACCGACGAATTACTCGACGCTGATGATGTAGGGGTAGAGCGGCTGACCGCCGCGCATCACCTGCACCTCGTGCGTGCCGAAGCGCTCGCGGATGGCCTCGGCCATCTTGTTGGCTTGTTGCTCGCGCACGTCCCAGCCGAAATACAGCGTGATGAGCTCGGCGTCCTCGGCACCAGCCACCTCGAGGGTGTTTTCGACCACTTCTTCCAACGTCTCGCCCGAGGCGGCCAATTTGTCGTCCAGCAGGCCGATGATTTGGCCTTCGGCCACGGTCACGCCGTCGAGGGTGATGGCGCGGGTGGAGGTGGTGATTTCGATGGTGCGGGCGTTGTTGAGCGCGTCGGTCATGTCGCGGGTGATTTCGTCGAGGTCAGCGCCCATCTCGTGCGCGTTGTAATAGGCCAGCATGGCGCTGATGCCCTGCGGCAGGGTGCGGCTGGGCACGACCGTGACGCGCTTGCCCTCGACCAGCTTGGCGGCTTGCTTGGCCGTCAGGATGATGTTGCTGTTGTTGGGCAGCAGCACGATGTCGGTGTTGGAGATGCTGTTGATGGCGTTGAGGAAGTCCTCGGCGCTGGGGTTCATGGTCTGGCCGCCGCTGATGACGTAGGCCGCGCCGCTGCCGCGCATCACGCGCTTCAGGCCGTCGCCCGCCGCCACAGTGATGACCGCGACCCCCTCGACCTCAGGGAAGGCTTCCTCTTCTTCCTTGCGGACGCGCTTGGCGATTTGCGCCTCGTATTGCAATTGCATGTTCTCGACCACGAGGTCGTCCAATTGGCCGAGCTTGACGCCGTAGGTCAGGGCGACGCCCGGGTCGGACAGGTGGACGTGGACTTTGACCAAGTTTTCGTCGCCGATGACCACGATTGACCAGCCTTGCATGTCCTCGAGGTCTTTACGGATTTGCTGCACGCTCAGGTTTTCGCCCTTGATCAGGAATTGCACGTCGTAGCCGTAGCCCTCTTCGCTTTCCGGCTCCAGCATGTCGTCCCATGTGCCGTCGAGGTGGGGTTGGCCGGTGTTGGCTGGCTCGCGCTCCATCTCGAACATCATGACCGGCTCGCCCTGAAGCAAGCGCACCATGCCCTCGATGATGTAGACCAAGCCTTGGCCGCCGCTATCGACCACACCGGCCTTACGCAGGATTTCGAGCTGGTCGGGGGTGCGGCGCAGCGCGTCTTGGGCGGTGGCCAGCATGACTTCCAGCACGACTTGGAGGTCGTTTTCTTCTTGGGCGATGCGGATGGCCGCCTCACCGGCGGCGCGGGCGACCGTCAGGATGGTGCCCTCGACCGGCTTTTCGAGCGCCTGATAGGCGGTCTCGATGGCGATTTTGCAGGCGTAGGCCAACGTGCGGGCGTCGAACACCTCGCGGTCTTTGAGCCCTCTGGCCAGCCCGCGGAAGATTTCGGACAAGATGGTGCCCGAGTTGCCGCGTGCGCCGCGCAGCGCGCCCTTGGCCACCAGCTCGGCCACCTTGCCGACGTGCGCTTCCTCGACCTCGGCGATTTCGGAATAGGCGCGGCGGAAGGTGTGCCACATGTTCGTGCCGGTGTCGCCATCGGGCACGGGGTAGACGTTAAGCTGGTTGACGCGCTCCTTGTTGTGCTCGAGCCAAGCCAACCCCGCGTGAACCAGATACTTGAACTTGTGACCGTCGCAGACGCGGCGGGAAACTTCCAATACCATGATGATAACCCTCGTGAAGCACGGATAATGATAGGATAAGCGCCTTGAATTGACGTGGGCGCTATGGTAGCATCGACTCACTGGATTCAGCAAAAATAGAGGCAACACCTCCTATGGCGATGTGCGACAATTGTGGGAAGAAGCCCGAGTTCGGCAACCAACGCAGCTTCTCGATGCGTGCGACCCGCCGCAAGTTCAGCCCGAACATTCAGGCTGTGACGGTGCGCGAAGGCAAGCAGATGGTGCGTAAAAAGCTGTGCACCAAGTGCATCAAGACGCTGGCGAAGAACTAACGCGCCGCGGCGAACCAAGACAAGAAAGCCGGTATGACCGGCTTTTTTGTTTTTAGGCATGGGGTTGGCCTGCCAGTGCGGCACGTAAGGCCGCGATGCCATCCGCGATTCCGGACGGGTGGGCGAAGACCGCATTGCCGCCGACCAAGACGGTGGCGCCTGCCTGTGCGACTGCCGCGATGGTCTGGAGGTTGACGCCACCATCGGCCACGAGGTCGAGCGGGTGGGCGTTGTCGTCAGACCAGCGGCGGAGCTGGGTGAATTTGTGCAGGGCAGAGGCGATCAGGGTTTGGCCGCCGAAGCCCGGGTTGACCGTCATGATGGTCACGAGGTCTGCCAGCGGCAGGACTTCCTCGATGGCGCTGACCGGCGTATGCGGGTTGAGCGCGATGCCTGCGCGCACGCCCAACGCCCGAATGGCCTGAAGGGTGCGGTGCAGGTGGGGGCTGGCCTCGACGTGCACGGTGATGTGGTGTGCGCCTGCTTTGGCGAACATCTCGATGTACCGTTCCGGCTCGACGATCATCAAATGCACGTCCAGCGGCAGGCTGGTGGCGCGGCGTGCCGCCTCCACGATCAATGGCCCCATCGTGATGTTGGGCACGAAACGCCCGTCCATCACATCGATATGCACCCAATCGGCGCCTGCGCTTTGGCAGGTCGCGAGCTGTTCGCCCAAGCGGGTGAAGTCGGCGGACAGGATGGATGGGGCGAGCTTGAGCGTGGACACCAACGGACATGACCCCTTGGGGCGAGTTCTGGAACGGACAGGCGCATACTATAACACTTGATGAGTGAAATCGTGACGGTCATTTACGCCCGATATACTCCAAACACTTAACTATTCTCATCTCTTCGATACTTTGACCGAAAGGATAAAGACCTATGGCGATGCAGTATCGGCGTTTGGGGCGCTCTGGCATGAAGGTCAGCGCCATCAGCATCGGCGCGTGGCTGACCTATGGCAGCAGCCGGATGGAAGAGGACGGCGCGGCGGCCTGCCTGCGGACGGCCATCGAGGCGGGCATCAACTTCATCGACGTGGCCGACATCTACGCCCGCGGCGAGGCCGAGAAGGTGGTCGGGCGGGTGGTGCGCGATTTCGACCGCACCAAGCTGGTCATCAGCACCAAAGCCTATTGGCCGATGAGCGACGACGTGAACGACCGTGGCTTATCGCGCAAGCACATCTTCGAGAGCGTCGAGAAATCGCTGCGGCGGTTCGGCCTCGACTATCTCGACATCTTCTTTTGCCACCGCTACGACGATGAGACGCCGACCGACGAGACGGTCGCGGCC
>JALONY010000142.1 GCA_025454715.1 Anaerolineae bacterium | reverse complement strand
CGGCACAGACGCCCCAATCGTGACCGAATCGGACTCGCGAGGGCGCGGAAACTCGAAAATCGCGAGGGTTAGGCCATCCTCGACCGCACGCGACGAGGCTAGCGTGCCGCGCTCCCCATCCACCTCGACCCGCAGGGTGCTGGGGTCGCCGTTGACCAAGACGTGCACCTGATTTCCGGCGAAGGCTTGGGCGAACCAGCCGAGCGCCTCCCCGTCCGCAGTCACCGCCACCGGCAGGCTGAGGTCGAATTGGATATCGTCATAAAAGCGGTCGGCGGTCTTGTCGAGGATGAGCGCCTCGACCTGCGCCAACCACAAAATCCGCGGGTCGGGCACGCACGCGCCCAAACACTCGGGTTGCGCCATATACTCGCGCAGTCGCCCGTCGATGCTGCGGAGCGCGCCCGGGCGCTGGATGGCCGCCGAAAACGCCGACCAATACACGGTCGGGAGGATGCCGCCGCCGTAGCCATCGACCGAGCGCAAGCCGTCCAACGCCGACAGGTTGGGGGCAGCCACCTCGCGCAGCTTGGCGGCGGCCAACCCCGCGTGGATGGCGCGGTCGCTCATGCCCAGCGCGGTATAGTGGCGGGTCAGGGCGTCTTTGTCGTAGGTGTCGAAATAGGCGCGGGAGATGCTGAGGGTGCGCCCGCTGACTCCCGCCGCGTCGAGGTAGCGCGCCGTGCCGCGGGGGTCGAAGGCCACGGCAGGGTCTACGAGGTCATTGAGCGGCATATTGCGCCCGACCAACACCAGCTCCCCGCCGACCAACGTGATGGTCAACACCATCACCAGCCAGCGCGGGGCACGCCCCGCCCGCAACAAGCGCAGGTTGACCAGCACGACCAACACCGCCAACCACGCCGCCACGGTGGTAAACGTCGGGCGGGCGGAACCATCGACCTCGACCGCGCCACGGTCGCTGATGTAGGTGGCCAGCATCAACACGCCCAAGACGCCCAGCGGCACCAGCCACCCCACGCCCCATCCCCGCACGCTCAGCCGACCGGTCGCTGGGGTGACCGCGCCCCAAAAGCGCTCCGCGCCCAGCCCCGCCAGCATCGCACCGCCCAGCGCGAACAGCGCCAGCCAGCGCGCAGGCACGCGGAACAGGTTGAAGCCGGGCAGTTCGGCCAAGCTCCAGTACAGCGGGTTATACAGCCCGAGCGCCAAGAACACGCCAGCGCCAGCCAGCAACCCCCAGCGCCAGCGCCGCCGGTCACCCACCGTCAGGCCGAGCAGCGCCAGCCCGAGGCCAGCCACGCCCAGATAGGCGACGTACTCGCCGAAGACCTGCCCGTCATAGCTGGGCAAGATGCCGCGGGCGGCCAGCACCGGATTCCAGCTAAAAGCCATGGCCGCCCGTGCGCTGAAGCCCTCGGAACGGTTCGAGAGGCCGGTCAGCTCGAGCGTGGGCAAAAACTGCACCGCCGCCAACGCCACCGACAAGACCGCCGCCACCGCCAGCCCAATCAACAAGCGCCCACGGTAGATGGCCACCCGCGCCCACGCGGTGCGCCCGTCGGGCAGGGGGTGGGTCAGGGCGCCCAAGCCCAGCGCCACCCCGCTGATGAACAAGGTTTGGGTATGGCCGGTCAGGCCAATCAACCCCAAGATGCCCGCGAGCAACAACAGGCCGCGAGCCGGCTTGTGCGCGGCGTAGCCCAAGGCCAAAAATGCCCATGGGAGCCAGCTCATGCCTTGCAGTTGGTTGATTTGGTCGGCGTGGCTGGTCAAATACCCACCGAGGCCGAAGCACAGCGCGGCAATCAGCGCGGCGGCGCGCCCTAGCCCGACTTGGCGGCGCGCCAGCAGGTACGCGCCCGCGCCCGCCCATGCCAGATGCGCCCACGTCGCCCATTTGAGGGCGTAGGGGGTCGGCAGGCCGACGGTCAGCCAGTTGGGGGGGTAAAAGGTGCCCAGTTGCGGGTCGCTCAGCAACGGCGCGCCCATGAATAAGCGCCCCGTCCACAACGGCAACTCGCCGCTACGGAGCGCCTCGTCACGCAGTGCCCACAGCGGCGTAAAATACACGAAGGCGTCGCCCCGCCCGAAAATCAGCTCCGAGAAAATCAATTGGGGGTGCGCCAGCGCCACGACCACCCCTGCCAGCACGACCACCAGCAGCACCTGCACCCATCGCCCGATGATCATATGCAAAAAACCGCCCCGCGCTCGTCATTCGATACACGGGGCAGACTCTAGCGGATGATTCGGGGGCGCGGCAAGGTGCGCCTTTCGTGCGGCAGCGGTTAGCCGTGCGTGCCGGTGTTGGCCTCGCCGATTGCCGCCAAAATGTCATCGGTCGGCTGGTGCGTCTCGACCATCTCGGTCACGCGGCGCAACAGGTTGCCATAAAACTCGGCCTCGTGCTTGCGGCGCGACTCGGCCTGCATCAATTGCGCCATCGCGCTGCGGATGCGGTTCTCGTTGAGGGTGGTCAGGGTCAAGATTTGGCTGCGCATCTCGACCAAGGCCATGGTGGTCTCGGCCAAGTCCTCGAGGATTTGCACCTCTTCGGCAGTCCAGTTGCGCGGCTTGCTGTCGATGACGCAGAACGAGCCAAGCGTCACCCCGTCGCTGGTGGTCAGCGGCATCCCGAGGTAGCCAATCACGCTCAGGTCGGGGATGGCGAGGTTGTCTTTCAGAAACGATACCGTGCGGGCGTCGCTGACGATGAGCGGTTTTTGCTCGGCCACCACGTGCTGGCAAAATGAGTGCGACAGCGGGGTTTGGCGGGCGTTCGCCCACGGCTGGGGCAGCCCGACCATGCTTTTAAACCATTGGCGCTCCCCATCGACCAACGAGACCAACGAGACCGGCGCGCCAATCAAGCGGGTGGCGAGGCGGGTCAGGCGGTCGAACATCGCCTCGGTCGGGGTGTCCATCAGGGTCAACGACTTGAGGGCGTTGAGGCGGCGGGCATCTTGGAGCTTGGCCGGGGTGTGCGAGGGGTCGTAGCTGGGGTATGGCACTTTGGTACCGTCCTTTCATGTAAGCGATTACGGATATGATAGCAAATGGGGTGTAAAGAGACAACCGTACCGAGTGAAACGTTTAAGTTTTGGGGGTTTAAATGGCCTTGCCACCCAAACGCCAGCCCCCCTCCCCCAGCGCGAAGCGCACGCTTGTGCTATACTAACCACCCTGCCGTAGACGTGTATGATGGGGTGGTATGTCGCGCCCAGAGCGTTCTTTCCAGACCGAAGTGCTGATTTTGCGCCGCCGCGATTTCGGCGAATCAGACCGCGTGCTGACCGTGCTCACCCCCAACCATGGGCGGCGCGAGGTGATCGCCAAAGGTGCGCGCAAGCCCAACAGCACCCGCACCGGCCAAGTCGAATTGTTCACCCGCGTCGAGATGCTGATCAACACCGGTCGTGACCTCGACATTGCCGCCCAGACCGTGACCCGCGAGCCGTATTTGCCCCTGCGCGAGGGGTTGCAACAAGGCGCGTATGCCGCCTATGCCTCCGAGTTGCTCATCCGCTTCACCGGCGACGAGGACTATCAACCGGCGCGCTTGTTCCGCTTGCTCGACGCGACCTATGCGCGCTTGTGCCACCACCCCGACCCGCGCCTCGTCGCCCGCTATTACGAGGTGCACCTGCTGGATGAGGTCGGGTTTCGGCCAGAGCTCAACGAGTGCGTCGTCACCCGCGACGCAGTGCAACCGCAAGACCAGTATTTCAGCTATGCCGACGGCGGGGTGGTCAGCCCAGAGGGCGCACGCCACAGCACCGCGCTGGTGGCCTTGTCGGTCGAGGCGCTCAAGGTCTTGCGCTTCTGCCAGCGTTCGGCGTTCGAGACGGTCGAGCGCTTGCAGATGAGCGAGGCGCTCCACCGCGAATTGGAGCGCGTGATGCAGGGTTACATCACCCACCTGCTGGAGCGGCGCTTGCAAAGCGTCGATTTTTTGCGCCGCGTGCGCGACTGACCGGATATCCCCATGTTTATCCCAACCCTCTGTCAAGGACTCCCCGCCGATGCGCTACCGTGACCGCCTCGCCAGCGATGTGCTCAAGCGCTACGCCGCCTCGCTCAATGCCCGCGCCCGCAGCGTCAAAGCCGAGGGCACGGTCACGGTCGAGGCGTTGCGCTCGCTGATTTTGGGCAGTGGTGGGCAATGCGCGTGGTGCGGCGTCTCGTTGGTCGAGACCGAGTTCGAGGTTGACCACGTGCACAGCCTGAACATGGGCGGCAGCAACACCCCCGATAACCTCGCGGTGGCCTGCGTGACGTGCAACCGCGCCAAGGGCGACCGCCACCCCGCCCGCTTTGCCCGTGAGAAGCGCGCCGCCGGTAGCCAAACCGACCTCGTCATGCGCGTGCTGGCCGCGCACGGTGCCGATGACGCGGGCGTGCAGCTCGGGTTGTTCGATGCGCCGCCCCGCCGACCGGTGTTTTTGAGCGATGAGCCGGACGACCCCACCCCGCCGGAAGATGTGCCGCCTTACCGCTGGTGATCGCGCTCGATGCGCCGCAATTCGGCCTCGCTAAAGGTCTTGTCGTTTAGGCGGGCGATCACCTCGGGCGGGGCGCTCGGGTTGACGCGCACCAGCCAGCGCCCGCCGTCTTGCTGGCGCAACAGCGAGTGGCACGCCCCACACTGAATCCGCTTGCCTTGCCGCGTCAGGCTGGGCTGGTTGCACACCACACAGCGCGCCAAAAACACCCCGTTATCGCTGTCTGCGACCGGTGAGGCGGTCGGCTTGGGCGCTTCCGGCGCGGGCTTGGCCTTGACCGGCGGGCGGTTGGGCTTGGGCGCGTCGGGGGTGGGCTTGGCTTTGACCGGCGGGCGCGCCGCGCCGGACGGTTTGGCGGCGGGGCGGCGGGTGCGCGCCCCAATCACCACCAGCCCGACCCCCGCCAACAACACCCCGACCCACCCCAGCATCCCCCAATCGAACGAGGCGGCGGGCGCGTCGGTTCCTTCAGGCGCCAGCGCAATCGTCGGCAAGGGCTGGACGATGGCCGCGACGACGGTCGGGGTAACGGGCGTGGCTTGCGGGCGGCGGGTCGAGTCGAGCGGGGCGAGCGTCTCGGTCGGTAGGGGGGAGGGCATCGGGGTCGGGGTGGCCGGTGCGCTGAACAACAACGCGACTTGGGTTTGGTCGGGCGAGATGGTGGCCTGCGCTGCGGCGCGGCGCGGCAACAGGCTGAGCGCGCTCCCGTCGGCCAATTGCGCCCCACCGTTGTCGAAATCGCGCACGCCCGCCAGCGAGACCGGCAACGTGCCGCGTGCTGGTGCCGCTCCGAACAAGACCGCGCAGGCGGCGGGGATGGCCTCCGGCAACGGGCTGTAGGTGGTCAGGTAGGCCGACACGCCCGGGAAGCTCATCCAGTCGAACGGGGAGAACAGCGCGACTGCCACCGTTTTATCGGGCGGCAGGGCTTGGACGAGGCGCTGTTGGGC
>JALONY010000141.1 GCA_025454715.1 Anaerolineae bacterium | reverse complement strand
CCGACGGCGTTTTGGGGGCAGTTCACGCCCGAGGAATTGGCGGCCACCGCCCAGACGCGGGCGTTGTTCTTGCGCCGCGCCGAGGTCGGTGGGGGCTGATGGTGCGGGCGCGGCAGGCCGCGCCCCTACGATGATGTTGGTCGGTTTTTGTGTCGTAGGGACAACGCCTGCGTTGTCCCCGTTGGTCGCGTGGGTGTGGGGTGGAGATAGCGTGCGCGGGTTATTGGCCGTCGGCGCGATAGGCCAGCAAGCCCTCGGTATTGCTGCCGATGTACAGCGTATCACCCGCCCAGACCGGCGACGATGAGCGATAATCGCCCTCGCGCCCCGTGACCACCTCCCACAGGGGTGCGCCGGTGGCGGCGTCGAAAGCGTACAATTTGCCCTCGCCCTCGCCCAGCGCGTACACCACGTCACCGACCAAGGTGGGCGAAGAGTACGCCACCCGCCCGACCCGTTGCGCCCAGACTTGCGCGCCGGTGGCACGGTCGAGCGCGTATAGGTCACCCTCGTAGGCCGTGACGTAGACCAGCGCCTCGCCCACCGCTGCCGACGCATACACTTGCGAACCGGCGGCGATAAAATTGCCCGTCATACGCGCCGACGTAGACCACCCCATCGGCGATGGCGGGGGTGGCGTCGATGGCGTCGTCGGCGCGGAAGCGCCACAGCAGCGCGCCGTCGCTGGCGGCTAACGCCAGTAACGCCCCGTCACGGTTGCCGACGTAGACGACCCCATCAGCCAATGCGGGCGACGACCAGACTTGATCCCCGCTGTCGTATGCCCACAACCGTTCACCGGTCAGCCGGTCGAGGGCGTAGATTTTCCCGTCCAGCGAGCCGATGTAGACCGCCTCGGCATCGATGACCGGCGACGAGTAGACTTGCCCGCCGGTGAAGGCGTTTAGACGAATTGGTCGAGGCCGCCGACGTACAGCACGCCCTCGCTGATGGCGGGTGTGCTGACGATGGGTGCGTTGGTGTCGCGCTCCCAGACCCGCTCACCGTTGGTGATGTCGATGGCGTACAACCTGCCGTCCTCATCGCCGATATAGGCCAAGTCGCCCGCGATGGCGGGCGTGCTGCGGACGGGGCGGCGCACGGGGAACGACCACGCGAGGCGCGGCGCTTCGCGCAGGCCGTCGGCCTCTTCGTTGGCACCGGTGCGGGCGGGGTCGCCACGGAAGATGCTGAGGGCGGCGGGCGGGGTGGGGGGTGCGTCTTGGGCAATGCCCGACGCGCTCAGGAGCGCCAACACGATGAGCAACGCAAACCAACGCGACATGATGACCTCATAACAGGGCGGGCGGGGGCAAAAATACGGAAGCCTGTGCGGGTGGGCACAGGCTTCTAGGGTAGGCGCGCCCAAGAGGGCACCCCTGAGTGTGGGATGACGGTTGGGTTAGCCGTGGGTGGCGGGCTTATCCAGCTTTTCGGGCTGGGGCTTGCTCTGGTTTCCCATCGCGTTGCCCAGAGCGCCAGCGACGTTGCTAATCATGCTGGTCAGCTCCATCGGCACGACGAACTTGGTGGCCGGGCTGGCACCGATGACCTTGAGCGCCTCGAAGTATTGCAGCATCAAGGTGTTGGAGTCGAGGGTGCTGGCCGCACCGTAAATCGTCTCGAGGGATTGGGCGAACCCTTGGGCGCGCAGCAATTGCGAGGCGCGCTCGCCCTCGGCGCGCAAGATGGCGGCTTGCTTCTCGCCCTCGGCGCTGGCGATGGCGGCTTCACGCTCACCGCTGGCGCGGGTGACGACGGCGCGGCGCTCGCGCTCGGCGGTCATCTGGCGGTTCATCGCGTCTTGCACGTCACGCGGCGGCTTGATTTCGCGGATTTCGACGTTGGTAATCTTGAGACCCCAGCGCTCGGTGATTTCGTCCAGCTTGTTGCGGAGCATGGTGTTGATGCGCTCGCGCTGGCTCAGCACCGAGTCGAGGTCGATGTCGCCGATGACGGCGCGCAGGATGGTGGTGGCCATGTTGAGCGAGGCGCTCACCACGTCCGAGATTTCCAGCACGGCGCGCTTGGGATCGACCACGCGGTAGTAAATCAAGAAGTCGATGTCGATGGGCGCGTTGTCTTGGGTGATGGCGGTCTGGGCGGGGATGTCGAGGAAGCGCTCGCGCAGGTCAACGCGCACGGCGGTCTCGAGGAAGGGCACGACGATGGTGATGCCCGGGCCGCGGGTTCCGGCATAGCGCCCCAGCGCGAGGATGACCAAGCGCTCGTACTCGGGGACGATGCGGAAGGTGCGGATGATGACGAAGAAGACGACCAGCCCGAGGCCGATCAGAATTGCCAGCGTTACTTCATCCATGGGTGTCCTCCTATGGGGGGTACGGTGGATGTGCGTTCAAGCTTGAGAGTAAGCATAACCCAATTTCGTGTGGCGCGCTGGCTTACTGCCCGCCGCCGTCGGAGTCGTCGTCCATGGTCGCCCATTGGTCGCGCTTTTGTTTGTCGAGGTCAACCACCAAGCGCAGGTTGTCCCGCGAGACGACCACGATGGGGGCACCTGCGCGCAATTTGCGACGGCCTTCCGCCGTCCATGTCTCACCGTTGACCTGCACGGTGCCGATGGGGTCGAGGTCTTGCACCACGCGCCCGCTCATGCCGACGAGGTTGGCATCGCGCTCCATGGTCGGCGTCATGCGCTCGAAGTGGCGCTCCATCATCGGCATCAAAATCAGGGTGTGGTAGGCCAGCGGCACAATCAGCGTGACCGACATGAGCACCGGCGAGACCATGATGCCGTTGTAGAGCATCAGCGAGCCGCCCACTTGTAAGGCCAAGCCCACCCCCACCAGCCAGATTGGGCGGCGGCGGATGAACGGGATGAGGGCGAAGCCGACCACGCCCATCGACAGCAGCAACAGGCCGGTTAGGTTGGTCGGCAGGCCAGCCAGCAGCACCAGCGCCACCACCAGCCCCAGCCCCGAGAAGGCTTCAATCAGGCCGGTGCCCGGGATATAGGCGGCAGTGGCCGCCAGCCACAAACCGATGACGAGCAAGAAATACGCGAGGTTGGGGTCGTAAGGCATGGCAGCTCCTTTGGCCAATGGCGTCCAGCGCACCTGACGCGACACATATGCACATTGTACCGTAGAGTGAGCGGTGGGGTTTCGTGCATCCTGCTGCATCCCCAGTCATTGGGGGGGCTTTATGTCGGGCAGGTCTACCCGTATAATACAAAAACTTACGTCGTATGACCCTCTCTTTTTTCACCCTCCCCGCTTGGCAAACCCCTTCATGAGCATCCTTGACCTGCGAATTGACCCCGACCGCTTGCGCGCCGACTTTGAAGACATCGCTTCGATTGGTGCCACCGGCGAGGGGGGCGTGACGCGCTTGGCCTTGTCCAACGAAGACCTCGCGGCGCGGGCGTGGTTCGCCAACCGCATCGAGGATGCGGGCTTGGTGCTGCGCGATGACCCAATCGGCAACATCAGCGGCATCTTGCCGATGACCGCCAGCCCGACCGACCGGTCGCTGTTGGTCGGCTCGCACCTCGATAGCGCCATCAACGCCGGTCGTTTCGACGGCGCGGTGGGGGTGTGCGCGGGGCTAGAGTGCCTGCGGACAATCCAAGAAGCGGGCTTGCGCTTGCCGGTCAACCTCGAGGTGATTAACTTCACCGACCAAGAGGGCGCGTGGCAATCGATGCTGGGCAGCCGTGGGCTGACCGGGCGCTTGGGCGACCTGACGGCCAACCGCGATACCGAGACGCTCAGCGCGTTTCGGGCGGCCTTGCACCGTACCGGCATCATCGTGGGCGACCTGCACGAGATGTACCAAGCCACCCGCCCGCCCGAGCAAGTGGCGGGCTATCTGGAGCTGCACGTGGAGCAAGGGGCGCGCATGTACCGCAGTGGCCAGCGCGTGGCCGCCGTCAGCGGAATCGTCGGGCGCACCACCTACCTGTTGACCTTCGACGGCGTGGCCGGTCACTCGGGCACGACGGCCTTGGACATGCGCCGCGATGCGTTGCGCGGGGCGTCGGCCTTCATCACCGAGGCGCACGACACCATCGCCCAGCGGTTCGAGGGCGGCATCTTCAACTGTGGCAAGGTCAATGTGCAGCCGGGCAAGTTCAACACCATCCCGTCACGGGTCACGGTGCTGTGCGAGGTGCGCCACCCCGACGAAACGGTGCTGGAGCACATGGAAGCGCACCTGTTGGGCATGGCGGGCAACGCCGCGGCACGCTTTGGCCTGACCCTGACCGACCGGCGCGTGCAGCACATGCCCGCCGCCTCGATGTCGGGCGCGATGGTCGGGCACATCGAGACGGCTTGCGCCCGCTTGCACCTGCCGCGCCCGCCGCACCTGCTGAGCTACGCCGGGCACGACGCGCAAATGCTGGCACCGTTCGCCCCCACCGGCATGATTTTCATCCCGTCCATCGACGGCATCAGCCACAACCCCGCCGAGCGCACCGACTGGGAAGATGTGGTTTTGGGCGCCAATGTGCTGTTGCACGCCCTGATTGAGGCCGCCCAAAACGCTTAAGCGTTGCGCCCGTGTGAAAAACCAGCCGACTCTTTCGACAAATCTTCACATTACATTTCTGGAATATTCGCCCCCACAAGCGCTATAATCGGCGGCGGATGTCCGTATAGCGATCATGACGGTGAAGGCGACCATGCCGACGAACACCAAGACCATAACCCTCGAATGTACGTTCTGCGGGCACCAAGAGCCGATGCGGACGTTTGGCGGCGCGTGCCCCAAATGTGGCGAGGTGATCGTCGAGGCGCGCTATGACCTCGACGCCCTGCGCGCCAGCCAATGGGCCGAGACGGTCAGCCGCCGCCGCCCGCACCTGTGGCGCTACCACGAAGTCCTGCCGATTTACGATACCGACAACATCGTCAGCCTCGGCGAGGGGCACAGCCCGCTGATTAAATCGCGGGCGTTGGCCGCCGCTTTGGGGCTGAAGAACCTGTACATCAAAGACGAGCGGCAAGGCCCCACCGCCAGCTTCAAAGACCGCCAAGCCACGGTCGCCATCTCGGCCTTGAAGGAGATGGGCGTGGACGAGGTGGTGGTGGCCAGCACCGGCAACGTCGCCATCGCTTATGCGGCCTATGGGGCGCGGGCGGGCATCAAATTGTGGGCGTTCTTCCCCGCGCTGGCGCCCAACGACAAACTGCGCGAGGTGGCCGTCTACGGCGCGGAGGTGATTAAGACCACCGGCACCTACGACCAGACCAAAGCGCTGGCGCAACAATTCGCGGCCTCGCGGGGCATTTTCCTCGATAAGGGCATCAAGTCGGTGGCGGCCATCGAGGCGATGAAGACGATGGCCTATGAGATTGCCGAGCAACTGACGTGGGAGTTGGGCGCGCCCAGCAGCGGCGTGCCGTGGCGCTCGCCCGATTGGTTCTTGCAGGGCGTCAGCGGCGGCATGGGGCCGATTGGGGTGGGCAAGGGCTTTAGGGAGATGCGGACGCTGGGCTTGGTCGATCGGTTGCCGCAATTCGGCATGATCCAATCCAGCGGGTGCGCGCCGATGGTCGATGCGTTCATGCGCGGGCAACGGGTGGCCACGCCGGTGGAAAACCCGCAAACCGTGATTGCCACCCTCGCCACCGGTGCGCCCGGGCGCGCCTATGAACTGTTGTACGATTACGTGCAAGAGAACGGCGGCTATTTCGTCAGCGCCAGCGATGAAGAGGCGTTTCAGGCCATCCGCACGCTGGCGCGCAACGACGGCATCAGCGTCGAGCCGGCCACCGGCGTCACGTTCGCGGGCTTGTTCAAGCTGGTGCGCCAGCGCGTGATTAAGCCCGACGATGTGGTGGTGGTCAATTGCTCTGGGCACACCTTGCCGGTCGAGAAGACCATCCTCGGCGAGCAGTGGCAAAAGCAGGTCGATTTGGCCAGCGCCCCGACCACCCCCAGCCTGCCGCCCGAAGACGCGCTGATGAACGCCATCGACATGGTGGGCAAGCGCGCCCGCCGCGTGGTGGTGATTGAGGACAACGTGGAGGCGGCGCGCCTGATGCACCGCATCTTGCAAACCCGCGACGATACCGAGATTCGCTTGGCGCACAACGGCGCGGCGGGCTTGGCGTTGATTCGGGCGTGGCGCCCCGATATGGTGATTACCGACCTGATGATGCCGGACGTGGACGGGTTCGCGGTGGTGCGCGAGATGAAGGCCGACCCCGCGCTGGCCGACATCCCGATCATCGTGGTCTCGGCCAAGGAATTGACGAAGACCTCGAGCGCAACGTGTCGCTGTTGCTGCAAAAGGGCACGTTCCTAGACGACTCGTTCGTCGAGAGCATCATCTCGCGCTTGTGACCCGCCCGACCGGAAGCCGCGCCCCTCAATTGGGGCGATGGGGGATGTCCTGACCCGTTCGCACCTGCCCGACTTTTGCGGCATAATACGCCGCAAAGACAACCGCACTGAAACGGGTCGAGATGGCTCCCAAAACCAAGCAACTCTTCATCAGTTATCGCAGTACCGACGCCGCCACGGTCGATGACGCGGCGAAGGCGCTCGCCGCCGCCACCTACCCGGACGGCGCGAAACGCTATATCCCGTGGCAAGATAAGCACAACCTGCCGCCCGCCAGCCCCAATTGGTGGGACGCGATCCTCGACGCCTTGATTGCCTCGGACGTGTTCGTGTTCTTCATGTCGAAGGCCAGCCTGCAAAGCGTGGTGTGCATGGCCGAGCTGGACTATGCCCACAAGCGCAATCGGGTGATTGTGCCGGTGGTGCTGGAATACAGCATCAACCCATCCAGCAAGAAAGCGTATATCACCTATCCTGAGCTGATTCCGGCGTGGTTGAACGACGTGCAGTGGTTGTTTTATGCCCAACACGACTTCTTGGCGCAGTTCCAGACCGCCATGGAAAACCGCGAAGGGCGCTGGCCGCTGGACACGCCCGCCAAGCGCCCGCTCAACCCCGACGGCAACAGCAGCCACCGCACCAACCATGCGTTGTATGACGATGCGTGCGACTATGCCGAAAAATTGCTGTTCAGCCAAGCCGAGGAGTTGTTTCGGGCGTTGGTGCGGCGCGATGACCCCGACTATGCGCCGGTGGCGCACCAATGGCTGGAATTGTTGGGGCGCTATGCCGAGTTAATTGAGGTGCATGAGCGGCGCAACGCCCGCTTTTTGTTCAAACCCAAGTGGGACGAGTATCAGGCGCTGTTCCCCAAGGATTTTTTGGAGGGCGTGTTCGACCCGAAAGGGTTGGGTGGTGAAGTTGTACCGCCGCCGCCGCCCGTACAACCGCCGGTACAGCCGCCCGCGCCCCCAGTGAAAAAACCCGAACCGCCCACCGACCCCGTGCAAGCCGCTCTGAAACTTGCCCGCGATTTTGCGAAGACCGGCAAGCGCAACCGCGATTGGACGCCGTTTCTAGTCACCTTCAGTGACCTAAAAATCCCCAAGATGCCGTTTTGCCTCGTCCCGACCGGCACCTTTCAGATGGGGAGTGATGATTATGACGATGAAAAACCCATTCATCCCCAGACCGTCGCGGAGCCTTTTTATATCGCACAATACCCGGTCACCAACGCGCAATGGCGGGTCGCGGTCACCGCGGGGGTAGTGGGGGAGCCGCAGACTGAAAAGTCCAAGCGATGGTACGACGACCCACAGATGGCCAACGCGCCGGTGGTCGGCATCAGTTGGTTTGAGGCGCACAAGTTCGTGCAATGGGCGGGGTGCCGCTTGTTGACCGAGCGCGAGTGGGAGTACGCGGCGCGGGGGGTAGAAAGCTGGGTCTACCCGCGGGGGAATGACTGGGACGCGGATAAAGCCATTCATGGCGGCAA
>JALONY010000140.1 GCA_025454715.1 Anaerolineae bacterium | reverse complement strand
GGCGCGAGGGCGGTATCGTCATCGGCCAGCGGGCTACTGCGATCCATCCGCCGCGCATCGACCAAGCGGGCGTTGAGCGCCGTGTCTTGGTCGGACGGTGTGGCACCATCGAGCTGGCGCAAGGCGTCGCGGGCGCGGGTGTTGGCGGGGTTGATGTCGAGCACCCGCCGCAAGGCCGCCCGCCGCTCGGTCGGGTTGGTCAAGACCGCCGCCAGCCAAATCCATGCCAATTCGTTGCGCGGGTCGGCGCGCACCACCTCGCCCAACAAGCGGCGCGCACCGTCGCGGTCGCCATTCTTGGCCGCGTCGATGCCTGCGCGCAACTTGCGCTCTACTTCTGCGTTGCCAGCCAAACGTCCTCCTCCGTGTCGTAGCCCGTGCCTTGCGCTAGGCCAAGAAGCCCAGCAAGCCCAAATAAACCACCAAGAACGGCGCGACCCACAACATCGAGTCTGCGCGGTCGAGCACCCCGCCATGCCCGGGGATGACGTTGAGATTGGGCAGATGCGAGTCTTTTACCGCATAGACGCGCTTCAGCCAAGACTCCCAAAGGTCACCCAGCACCGCCAGCCCGGGGCCGACCAGCGCCACCAGCGCCGAGGCCGGGGTCAAAATCCCGTTCAGGTGCAGCGCAATCAAGGTGCACAAGCCGCCCACGATCAGCCCACAGGTCAGGCCTTCCATCGTCTTCTTGGGCGAAATCTTGGGTGCCATCGGGGTACGCCCCCACAATTTGCCGCCGAAATAAGCGAATGTGTCGGTCGAGACCGTGATGGTGATGGCCAGCATCAAACCGCCCACCCCCAACGCCTGCCGCAAGACCAACGTCAACGCCAGCGGCAACGACACGTACAGCAAGCCCGCCACGGTGGTCAGGCCTTGCCGCACGGCTTGCCCCGCCGTCGCCCCGCGCCCGATGGCCAGCGAAAAGCCACCTATCAGCCCGAAGGCCAGCGCACCAGCCACCAGCCCCCACCAGCCGAAATGCACCCCGACGAACAGCGCCAGCGTGGCCGGTACCCCGACTTGGGTAAATCCCATCTCGGGGCGGTCTTGCGCCAGCGCATAAAATTCCAGCAAGGCCAGCGAGGCCGATAAGCCCATGAACACCGCCCACGGCCAATCCCCGAGGTAGACGCACAGCAGGGCAAATCCCATCAGGGGCAACCCCACCACGATCCGAACCGCCATGTTCGAGAGGTTTGGGCGCTTGGGCAGCGCGGGTGCCGTCGGCTTCGCCTTACGCAGGGACTTGGAAGCGTTCATGATTTTAATCCTGCCGTGCTGTCACAAAACGGTCTTTATCGCTCCCATTATACCGCGCACTGTGCAATCGGCGCGAACCCCGAAACACGGTAACAACACGGTAACTGCTCAGCCGCGCCCATTGCCGTCGTGTTTTTGGGCGTGGTATGGTTGATTCATCAACACCGCAAACCGTCTTTGGATATTTCTGAAGGAAAACACCGATGAGCGACATCGCAAACCGCGGCTACGCCAACCCCGATGTGCTGGTCTCGACCGAATGGCTGGCCAACAACCTCGACACCCCGGGCATCCGCATCGTCGAATCGAACGAAGACCCGCTGCTCTACCCGTCCGGCCACGTGCCGGGCGCCGTCCAAATCGACTGGACGCACGACCTCAACCACCCGCTGCGCCGCGATTACCTCGATAAGGCCGAGTTCGAGGCGCTGATGGCCAAGAACGGCATCACCAACGACACCACGGTCGTCTTCTATGGCGATAAGAACAACTGGTGGGCGGCCTACGCCTTCTGGGTGTTCCAATTGTTCGGCCACACCAAGGCCAAGCTGGTCGATGGTGGCCGCCAAAAGTGGACGCAAGAGAACCGCCCGCTCACCCGCGAGGTGCCCAGCTACCCGGCCACCCAATACGTGGCGCAAGAGCGCGACGACTCGACCATCCGCGCCTTCCGCGACCAAGTGCTGACGCACGTCCGCGCCCAAAAGCCGCTGGTCGATGTGCGTAGCCCGCAAGAATACACCGGCGAACTGCTGCACATGCCCAACTACCCGCAAGAGGGCGCGTTGCGCGGTGGGCACATCCCGGGCGCGCAGAGCGTGCCGTGGGCGCGTGCCGCCAACCCCGACGACGGCACCTTCAAGGCCGCCGCCGACCTGCGCGCCATCTATGAGGGCGAGAAGGGCTTGAAGCCCGAGGACGAGGTCATCGCCTACTGCCGCATCGGTGAGCGCAGCAGCCACACGTGGTTCGTGCTGACCTACCTGCTGGGCTACAAGAACGTCCGCAACTACGACGGCTCGTGGACGGAATGGGGCAACTCGGTCGGCGTGCCCATCGAGAAGTAATCCGGCACCCCGCCGCCCCGTCTAAACCCATACCAGATACCCACCCCTCGCCCCCTTGCCACCGCACAGGGGGCGAGGCCGTGTGACCGCATCGCCATCCGTCGCAAGGAGACAAGCCCCCATGAGCCCCTACCCGCCCCAACTGGCCGAGCTGGTCGAAGAGTTCGCCAGCATCACCGACCGCAATGAGCGCGTCGAAGCCCTGATCGAAATCGCCGACCGGTTCGACGAGGCGCGTGTGCCCGCCGACATCGCGGTCAAGCCCTATGCCGAAGAGAACCACGTGCAATATTGCGAATCGGACGCTTACGTCTGGGCGGTCGATAACCCCGACGGCACGCTGAGCTTCTATTTCGACGTGCTGAACCCGCAGGGCTTGAGCGCGATGGCCATGTCGGTCGTGCTCAGTGAGCACCTGTCGGGCGCGCCGCTGGAGCAAGTGTCCAAGCTCGATACCGAGCTGGTGTTCAAATTGTTCGGGCGCGAGGTCTCGATGGGCAAGGGGCAAGGGCTGATGGGCATCATCGCGATGGTGCGCGGTGCCGCCCTCGACCGCCTGAGCAAGCGCAACTAACGCCCCACCCCCGCCGCGTGTATAATCGTGCGGATTGATTTGCCCCGCTTTGAGGAGAAACCCACCCATGAACCTTTGGCATGACCTCGAGACCGGCCCCGACGTGCCGGATGTCATCCACGCAGTGATTGAAGTGCCCAAGGGCAGCCGCAACAAGTACGAGTACAGCAAGAAGACCGGTGCCATCTCGCTCGACCGCGTGCTGTTCAGCCCGTTTCACTACCCCGCCGAGTACGGCTTCATCCCCCAGACGTTCTGGGGCGACGGCGACCCGCTGGACATCTTGGTGGTGATGACCGAGCCGACCTTCCCGGGCTGCATCATCGAGGCGCGCCCGATTGGGGTGCTCAAGATGCTGGACAAGGGCGAGTCCGATTACAAGGTGTTGGCCGTGCCCGATAGCGACCCGATTTACAAGGAAGTCCGCAAGCTGGGCGACCTGCCCCCGCACTTCCTGCGCGAGGTGGTGCACTTCTTCGAGACCTACAAGCAACTCGAGGGCAAGAAGGTCGAGATTTTGGGCTGGGGCGACGTGGAAGAGGCCAAGCAGGCCGTCCGCGACGGCATCGCGCTGTACAACAGCGACGTGCGCGGCAAGTAATCAGCCGCCGCCCACCCGCCGCCGCTCTAGGGCGAGGTCGATACTGCGCTTGTGCGCCACGCCCGCAGGCGCTTTGAGGTTGAAATTCAAAACCCGTTTGTTGAACGCCGAGACCTCGGCGTTCAACGTTTCTGGCAACGCCGCAGCGCGGGCGAGGGCGGCGCGCACCCGCCCAATCAGCTTCTCGCGGTCGTCGTCCAACGCCTTGGCGTCCGCCACCCACGACGGCACGAGGTCGTTATCGCGCAGCAGCTTGTGCGCCAAGCGCAGCTCTTCCGGCACGTGCCGGTCAGCGCTGAAATCGAGGCGCCGCCCACCGTTTTGCAAGTGGTCGGTACGCCCGTCACCAATCAATCGTTTTGCCAGCTCGTCGGATAACGATTCCCAGTCGCTCATCGCGCTTTCCCTCACGCACACCGCTGCATTTGTGATAATTTTCACGGATTTTGCGCGGGGTGTCAATCAGGCTAATCGTTGCGCGGGTCGGGGTGTTTTTGGGGTTTGCGCCCGACGCGGTCACCGGTCGTCAAATCGACCAGCACCTCGTAATGTCCGGCGGGCACATGGTCGGTCACGCAGACGTGCGCCAAGACGTTGCCCTCTTCGTCCACGTCCAGCTTGACCAAAGCACTGCCCATCGGCAAATCGGACAGCGAGGGCTTGTGGCGCTTGGTGCGGCTGTACATCCGCAAGAGCTTGTACAACGGTGGGCGCTCAACCTCGGGCAAGACGACGACGGGCGCCTCTTGGGTTTCGGTGGCCGGAAGTTGTACGGTCGATTCTTGCGTATCTTGGTTGCTGGGGTTGGTCATTTGCCGCCTCCGATCATTCGACCCAGTGCAGCCGAGTCGAGCATACCATCATTATGCACGATTCGTGTTTGACCTGCAAAAAAGACAACGATTCGGTCGGCATAAGCCAGCAATTCGTCGAGGTCGTCCGAGCTGAACACGATGCCCGCGCCGCCCTCGCGCCGCGCCAACACCTGCGCCCAAATCCAACGCGACGAATCGACATCGAGGCCGCGGGTGGGTTGCTCCAGCAGCATCAGGGTGGGTTGGGCGGGCATGAGCGCCATCAAAACGCGCTGTTGGTTGCCGCCCGAGAGGGTTTCGATGGGCGACTCGGGGCGGCCTTTGACCTGATATTGCCCGATTTTGTCGGTCATGCTGGCCTCGGCACGCGCCCAATCGACCCACGCGCCGCGCTCGGTGGCCAGCGCCATATGCTCGGTCAGGGTCAGGCCGCGCACCAAGCCTTCTTCTAGCCGCCCTGCCGCCCCGAACGCCACCCCAGCGCGCATGAACGCCCGATACGACCGCCCGACCATCGACTGCCCGCCCACCACGATGTCGCCCCGCTCGGGGCGCAACAAACCGGCCATCGCCCGCATCACCAAGCCTTGCCCGCTCCCGTCGAGGCCAGCGAACCCGACCACCTCGCCCGCGTGCACGGTCAAGTCCAGCTCGCGCACGGTCAGGCGGCGGTCGCCGACCGTCAGGGCGCGCACGCTGGCCACCGCTGGGGCGGCGTGCATCACCTGCGAGGCGTGGCGCTGCACCTCCATCGGCTTACCGAACATCAGCTCGACCAGCGCGGCCTGCGGCGCGGGCATCTGCACCCGCCCGACCAATTGCCCACGCCGCAACACCACCGCTTCATCGCACAAGCTCAGCACGTCCTCCAGCTTGTGCGAGACCAACAGCACGGTCAGGCCATCGCGGTCGGCGAGGTCGCGCAGGGCGCGGAACAAGGCCGCCTTTTGGTCTTCGCTGATGCCGGTGGTCGGCTCGTCCAAAATCAAGACCTCGCCGCAATCGACAGCGACCCAATCGGCGCGTCGGGCGGCAGGCTGAAGCCCAAGCGTTGGCAGGTTTGCGCCAGCAGGGCGCGCCCGCGCTTGCGGTCAAGCTGGAACGATTGCCCCAGCCCATACAAAAACTCCTCGACCACCGTAAACGCCCCGACATCGAGCGGGTCTTGGTGCAACATCCCGATACCGGCGCGTAGCGCGTCTTGGGGCGAGGTCAGGCGCAAGGCCGCCCCGTCTACCACCACCGCGCCGGAGTCAACCACCACCGCGCCGGAGTCAGCGGGCTGGTAGCCGCTCAAGATTTTCATCAGGGTCGATTTGCCCGCGCCGTTCTCGCCCAGCACGCCCACGATTTTGCCGCTGGCGACCTCGAGGCTGATGTCATCGTTGGCGGTCAAGGCGCCGAAGCGCTTGGTGATGTGTTGGATGGCGAGGCGCATGAGGGTTCCTTCTGGTGCGGTCGTTTACGGTTTGCGGATGACGGCGACTTGCACGCCGAGGCGATCGAGCAGGGCAAAGCAAATGTCCACGCTCAACGGCGCAATAGGGCTGTCGGCGGCGGCCAAGGTCATCAAGACATCGTTGAGCACGGCCATCTCGTCCTCAGGCAACGCGACATCTGCCACGAAAGTGCTCTCTGCCCAATCGACCAGCTCAGACAAGGACAGCTCGCGGTTCAAAAACATCAAAATACGGTCGGCGACCTGCTGACGGGTGAGTGTGACCATGCGATAGCTCCTCATCTGGGCGGTGATTACATGAGGCCGCCA
>JALONY010000139.1 GCA_025454715.1 Anaerolineae bacterium | reverse complement strand
GGCCCTGCGATGACCCGCGGCGTAATCATCAACCGCACCCGCTGGACGCCCTCGATCATCTGATAGGCCACCCACCACGGGTGACCGGCCAAGGCGCTGGTCGCAGGTGGGCTGTCGATGCTGGCGCCTTGCGCGGCCAACGCTTGCGCCGCACGGGTGATGTCGAGTTGCCCGCTGCTGGTGTCGAGGTACGCCCCGACATCGACCACGCAGTCGGTATACAGCTCGGCGCTGCCGCTGAGACGATACGCCTTGTACCAGCCGGATGGGGTTTGACCGTCGGTCAGGTTACACGCGGTATAGTGATTTTCGGGGTCGTGCGAGAGGCCGAAGTGCACCGTTTCGGGCACCTCATGCAGTTCGACCGTCTGGAGCTTGCCGACGAACAGGCACAACAACAAATCGGGCGCGAGGCGCTCCATCCGCAACATCGTGAGCGGTGCCCCGACCGAGAGCACGTTCGGGTCGCTGGGCACGCTGTCATAGCCCTCGACTTGTAAGCGCGGCCAGCCTTCCACGACGTGCGAGCGCAACAAAAATCCGGTGATGGGCTGGCTGAGCAGGTCACGCTGTTGGGCTTGGACGGTCAGGCCGTCGGCCTCGGCGTCGCTGGAGAGCACCCGCCCGACGCTGAACGCGCCATCCAGCAAGGCGGCGCGCCAGAGCGGATCGACCCCGAAGAACCGCAGCGATTCGCTGGGGAGCAATTGCTCGTTGGCGACGAGGTAATTGAACGGCACGTGCTCCAAGCGCGCCAGCTCGGTCAGCCATGTCTGAATGGTGCTGGGCAATGGCAGGGCGCGCAGTGGCTTGACCGGCAGGTGGGTTTGGCGCGCCGCAGACTTGAGCAAGGCTTGGCCGCGCTTCCAATCGTACAGGGCGGTGCTGACGCCGGTATTTTGCAGCGTGAGCAATTGCCCGATTTGCCACGCGGCGGCATACGAGGTGTCGAGCATCCCAAGCCCCTCGAAATAGCGCATGAGCTGGTCGGGCGAGCGGATGCCCGCAAACGCCGACCAGTCCGTGGGAGCCGTGGGCGGCTGGGTGACGAACGGCCCACGATACCACGAGACGAGGGCGTTGCCTTGGCGCGTTTGGTGCTGCAAGGGGACGAAACCGGCCTCGAGCAAGGTGTTGGCGCGTTGTGCGCCGTCGTCGGTAGCGGTCAGGCTGTCCATCCGCAACAGGTTTTGCGGGTTGTTGGGGGGTGGGGTGGCGGCGTCCAACACGTAATCGGTAAACGTCTTGTCGGCGGGCAGGGTGGTGTATTGCCACGTGTGCAGCAGAATCAAGCGATAGGGCAGGTCGTTGTTTGCCGCGTCGGGCTGGGCGAGCGCGTCGTATAGGTCGGTACGCCCCTCCAGCGACACCAAGACCGCCTTGACCTCGCAGCCGGTGGCGGGCGGGGTGTAGGCAGGTAAGCGGTTGCCGACCACGATTGGGAACAGGTTGGATTCGCCGAGGTTGGGTGCGCCGTCGGTGGTCAATTCGCGCACGTGCGCCAGCAACGCGAGGTCGGACAAGCTGGGGACGGTCTTGGCCAGCAAGCGGAGCGGCACGTCGATGACCACCGCTTGGTCGCTTTCGGACTGCGCGACCTCGAGCTGGGTGCCCGGGTAAGCTGGGTTTTGGGTCGGGTTTTGTAGCTCACCGACGGTGGTGTTCTCGATGCCGAGCTGGTTGATTTCGTCGCCGACGAAGGTCAGCACGGCCAGCCACGGGGTGCCGTTGGGGGTGCTGGGGCTGATTTCGCGCTCCCACGGCAGGGTGGAGCGATGCAGGATGACGTGGGGCAGCACGCCGCTGTAGCGCCCGACGCCCTTATCGGGCGGGAACACGCCCTGTATCAGCGACGGGTCGAGCGAGAAGCGCGGCCCCGCCACCGAAAAGTACAATTGGCGCGTTGCTTGGTCGGGCGGTAGCTCATCCGATCCGGCGGTGACGGACAAGCCTTGCTTGACCGTCAGGCGGTAATCGCCGTCCAGCATCCCCGGGATGTGCGAGTCGATGAAGACGAGGTTGACGGGCTTGGGCGGGGTATCGGTCACGGGTCAGCTCCCTTGTGTGGTCGAGAAACCGCCTGCACGCGGCGCGAAGGCCGCGTACTGCGTCATGTCTTGGTTGAGGTCGAACGGGGTGGTGATGAACCCGAGCGCGTCGAGCACGCTTTGGCGGGTGGCTTGGGTGTCGGGTGCCAGCATGTCGGCTTGGATGGCCTCGATGGCCTGACGGCTGCTGATGGGGTCGGTCGGTTGCGTCGGCGTGGACGGGGTGAACTCTCCGGCGGACAGCCACAAGAACGCGCCCGAGTCGGGGGTGGTGTCGTAAGCGAAATTTTGGCGCGGCACGCTCTGGCCTTCACCGACCACGGCGGGGGTGGCCGCCGTCAGGCTGAAGCCGCCGACCGTGTTGGGGATGAGGCTGGGCTGGTTGACGCTGTTGGGGTTGTTGGTGTTCAGCAGTGCGGTGCCCCACATCGCCAGCGGCACGCTGCGCGGGATGGGCTGATGGGTGAAGTGGCTGCCCGCCTCGACGAACGAGTCGCTGGCGGTATCGCGATATTCGACCGTCAGGGTGTGCGGGGCGCTGGCAAAGGCGGTGTTCATCGCGGTGACGCCGAGGCCGCTGGTCTTTAGGCCGGCATCGTCGAACGACGACCAACTGCCGCTCAGGCTGGTGATGGGGATGGCCGAGCCGGTGGTGATGACGAACGTCTTGGGGTCGATGACCGAATAATTGCGCGTCTCGCCGTCTTGGGACACTTGGGTTTGGCGGACGAGGCCGGTGCTGACCTCGGCGGTGACGTAATTCCAGTGCGTGCTGCCGCTGGGCGCGTTGACCGAGCTGGGGATGGCCTCGGGCTGAGGGAGCAGTGACGACTGGAATTCTGACCACGTGAGCGGGGACGCGCCGCCGTTTTTCGCCCCGAACGTGACCGAGAAATTGATTTTGATGAACCACACGCTCATGTGCAGCGAGGCGTGGCCGCCCCAATCGGGCCCCCACAACGACATATCGGCACCGGCGCTGGCGCTGATTTGATGGGTGCCGAACAGGTGGTAAATCACGTCGATTTCGACTTCGGCCTCGGTGCTGACCTCGTAGTGATACGGCTTCCAGTTGATCAAGAAGTCCATGCCGACATCGAGCGAGGCGCGCACGCTGGGGAGCGGGCTGGGCGCGCTGAGCTGGAACAAGACCGACAGCGACCCACCGGCCATGATGGCGATGGGGGTCAGGGCGAAATACAGCGCGCCTTGGGCGTGCAACAGGTTTGAGATGACCCACGAGAACCCGACCCGCGGCACTTGCGGGTAGTAGCTGGGCGGGGCGAAGCTGGGGTGATAACCGCCGAACGTGACGACGAAATCACCGCCGTGCTCCCCGCCGACCCACACCCCGAAGGCGAAGCCGCCGGTCAGCTTGCAACTGCGCGAGAACAGGTACGAGCTGGGGGTGAGCTGCCCTTGAATCACGATATCCATGGCGAACGGGTCGGTTTGCAGCACGAACGACCCGATTAAGGCCAACTGCGCCTCGCCCAGCGGCGAGAAGTTCTCGCCCGGGGTCGGCGGTATCATGATGGTCGAGAGGCCGATGACATCGACCTCGAAGCGCTTGCCGAAGGTCAGGGCGGCCACCGCCAAGGTTTGGATAATCTCGTAGGTGGTGAAGCGCAAGCCGAGCGCAAGCCAATATTGCCCGACCGACACCGGCGCGTATTGGATGGCGCTGTTGAGGATGCTGGTGGTGCTGGGTGAGAGGGTGCCGGTCTGGGGCGGCGGTTGGTTGGGCTGGGGGGTGTTGGCGGCCTGCACCAGCCAATAATTGGGCACCTGCGACACGCTGGGCATGATGAGGTCACGGTTGAAGCCGAAGCCCGCCGACAGCCCGTTGACGAAGAAGAAGCCCAGCCCGCCCAACGGGTAATCGAGCGCGGCGAAGATGAACAGCGATGGGTGCGAGTCGGCGGCCTCGGCGAACGAGCCGATGGCCGACAACTGGAGCGGCCCCAGCCCGAGCGAGGCGTAGCCGTTGTACGATTGCACGCCGCCGCTTTCGGTCAAGTAGAACGAGCCACCAATCGAGAGCGGGTCGAGCCGGAACTGCAAGCCCAGCCCGTTCAGGCCGAAGCGGATATCGTCGAATCCGTCACCGTCGAACGCGAAGCCGAGGTACAGCTCAATCAGCGACAGGGTGACGACATCGACCGAGATATCGGCGTCGATGTAGCCATAGAACGCCTCTTCACTGCGCTTATAGGTGAACCCGACCCGCGAGACGTGCAGAGGGCCGAACGTCTTTTGGATCTGGAACCAGACCACACCGTTGGACATGCCGGTACCGGTCTGAGCGGCAGGTTGGCTGGGCGGGGTGCTGGGCGGGAAAGGCGCAAACGCGCTGGGGGTCGCGTCGCTGCTGAGCGGCACGGTCTGGGGCGCGTCGCCCTCGACCCAGAGCTGCATGGCGAACGAACAGCCCGCCGGAAGGCCGGTGGTGTTGCCGACGGGGAGCTGGCGCTTATGGCCTTTGAACAGGCGGTTGAGCTGGGTCAGGGTTTGTTGTGAGACGGGCGCGGTGGCGTACATGAGCTGCGCGCCGAGGTCGAGCGTCGGGGCGTCGGCGAACAACTCGCCGATGACCGGCAAGCCTTGTAAGGCCGACAAATCGAGCGAGGCGGCCACCCCGAAACCGAAGATATACGCGCCGCTGGCCGTGCCGGTCGGGGCGGTATAGGCGATGAGCGCCTCGTTGATTCCGAACGTGAAGGCGCTGGTTTGGTCTTGGAGGTCGGGGCTGTCGCCCAGCAATTGCTTGATGAGCTGATAGACCGACAAATCGGACGAGTCGGGGCGGTTGTAATAGGCCGCGAACGTGTCGCCGCGCCCGCTTTGGTCGAACAACAAGCCGAACTCGAACGCCTCGCCCTTGCCGTCGTAAAACGCCAGCGTGCCTTGGATGCTCAGGTGGGCGCTGGTGCTGGTCTGCTTGGTGCGCCGGATGTGCAGGGTGAGCTTGGCGCTGTCGGGGTCGTCGCTCAGCCACGCGGCTTGCACGGTGAAGGTCAGGTTGCCGGTGCGGGTGTTGAGCTTCATCAGGACTTCGGTCAAGGCGAGGTCTGCGATGACGCTGGGCAAGCTGGGGGTGTCGAGCGTGTAATACGCGCCGATGTTGCTGAGCAGTTCGCCGATGGTGGTCTCGCTTTTGGCGAGACCGGTCAATTCCCAGCCACCGTTGCCCGGGTAGTCGGCCTCGACGAACACCACGCCGTCGAACAAGCCATCGAAGCGCAGCACGCCAGACAGCGAGCCATACGCGCCGCTGGGCGGCGGCTGGGCGTTGGGGTGGGCGGCCAAGTAGCCCGACAGCTTGCTGGGCGCGCTGGTGATGGGCGGGATGTAGCCGCTCGCCGCCGATGTCGATGTCCCAGCCGGTGGCGATTTCGAACCCGCCGCTGTAGCGCCCGGTGCGCGTGTCGATGCTGAGGCTGAAGCTCTCGAGCGCAACCGGCGGGGCGTCGATGGCCGCGCCGCCCATGAACAAGCCGAGGATGTCGGAGGCGGTAATCAGGCCGCCGCTCTGGCTGATGAGGATTTTCGTGCCGCCCTTGCCGTGGGTACTGGTGTAGCTGAGCGCCGCCGAGAGTTGGCCATCATGCCGCCCGATGTCGATGGTGGCCGAAACGCCAATTGACCAGCCGCTGATGCCTTCAGGCGTCGGATTGAAGGCTGTCAGATATAGCGCCGCTTTTTCGACTTCCAACAGGCTGGTGTCGGTGTCCAAAATCGTCCACGGTTGGGTGGTCTGGAGCTGAAGGCTGACATAATTCAAGATATACAGCAGATTATCGGTATAAGGGTTGAGCTGAAAGCTCAAGCTGAGCGGAATGGCGTGTTGAGAGAGGTCTATGCCGCCGAGTTTGTCAGGCGGGATGGCGCCGGGCTTGAAACCTGCCAGCAGGTCAGACACCTCATCGGGCGAGACGGTCATGCTTTTGAGCAGGGCGC
>JALONY010000138.1 GCA_025454715.1 Anaerolineae bacterium | reverse complement strand
TCTGGCGGGCGGGTGCCTCGTCCATGTCGGCGTCGGGGCGGTCGAGGCTCTCGGCGCGTTGGATGGCCGTGTCTAAGGCGCTGGCGTAGGTGGCTGAATCGACCGCTGTGGACGTGTCGTCATCGTCCTCACCGCTGGGGCGGTCGGCCTGATGCGACGGCTCACGCGGGGCGCTGGGCGGCGTGCCGCCGCTATCGAGCGCGAGGTCGAATTGGCGTTGCACCGGCGGGGTCGGGTCGTCGCCCTTGAGCGAGTCGCGGCGTATCTCGCGCTCACGCTCACGCTGAATCCACGCCTTGAGCGCGGGCGGGGTCGGGGTGTTGCTGACTGGGATGGGTTGCCCGTTCCACGTGCGGGGCACGCCTTCCGGCCAGTTATCGCCCGAGGCGGTGACGGGTTGCGGCGCGGCGGGCGCGGGTGGTTCTGGGGCGCGTTGCACCGGCGCTGGGGCGGGCGGTGCGGGTTGCACCGTCGGGGCGACCGGCTTGGGTGGGGCGGGCTTGGGCGCGACCGGACGCGGTGCGGCGGGGCGCGGGGTCGGGCGTTCGGCGGCGCGGATGGCCTCGTCGATGGACGAGGCGACCGGGCGTGCGACCGGCCTCGTCGGGGTGGCGGGGGCTTCGGGCAATTCGTCGCTGATTTCTGGCTCTGGCTCGGGCAATGGCGCGTCGCCGAGGTAGCGCTGGGTCAGGGCGCGGCTGAAGCGGCGCATCAGCATCCCAATCGAGACGAACGGCCTGCGTTGACGTTTGCTGCTCATCGCCCGTACCCCTCCCCTGCGCTCACGGCCCGAACTCGAACCCGTGATAGACCAATTCCAGCTCTTCGATAGCGATTTCGGACGCGCCCGCCCGCAACGACGGCCCCGACCACTTGGTCGGGAAGGCATCGCGGAACGTCCACGTCACCATCGGCACCCGCGCCGTGTCAATCAGGCGCACCGTCACCACGCGGTAGGCGTTGGCGAGGTCGCCACGCATGACCTGCCCGTACCAGTTGAGCAGGGCGAGGTCGCTGGTCATGCCGTGCTTGAGCGAGATGGTGCCTGCGTTGACGCGGGTGGGCAAGACGTGGCTGTAGCCGTTCATGCCGCCCTCTTTGATTTGCTCGGTATCGACTTGCAAATTGGGCAGGCGGCACTCGGTGAACAAAATATTGTGAATCCCGTCGATGGTGACGGAAAACCGGAAGCCGTAATTATATTCAAAAGCTTGGCTGGTCATGGGCGGGTTGCCTTGCGCTTGGGGGCGCGTTCGTTGTGGCGGCGCAGGTCTTCTTGCAGGCGCTTCCACACACGTTCGGCCACTTGCTCGACCAATTGGCGGTAGCGTTCGTGCGGGATGGGTGGTTTGGGAGTGGGTGCTGTCGGCATCGGTGTCCGGTTATCCCGTGCGGGCGCTACTCGCTGCCTGCTGGCAGCTCGACTTCGAAGGGTTGGTGGCAGTGCGGGCACACCACCGAAAACAAACGGATGTCGATTTGGTTGATTTGGCGATAAAAATCCATTAAGTACGTCAGGTCGATGGCGAACAAGCGCTCGACCACGGCGGGCGTTATCGGGGTCGGCACGTTGCCCAGCCCAGTGATGACCTGCGCCAGCAGGATGACCACCAGATAGGCCTCGTTGCCGCGGACGCGGGGGTCACGCAGGGGGTTGATTTCGTCCATCACGGTGGCTAGGCGCATCGTCCCCTCGCGGTGGACGGTACCTTGCTCATCGATGTAGCCTCTGGGCAAGACGAAGGCGTATTCCGTTGCGACCATGATTCCCCTTTATCGTGTGTGCATCTCTCGAAGGCTGACCTGCGCGGCGGGCTGCGCCCCGACACCCCGCACCGCACGGGTGGGCGGCGGGGGGTGTCGGGGCGCGATGGCCTTACATGACGCGGCGGATGCCCTCGTGCACGATGACGACCTCTTCCACGCCGACGGCGCTCGAGTCCGATTGTACGCTAGGGCCGCTGATTTTCGACGGCCACGCGGCGTCGAAGTCCCATTGCGCCACGGCCTTGCCCTCTTGGTCATACATGATGACCGAGCCGCCCGAGCGCGCCGAGCCGACCTTGCCATCGACCACCATTTGGCGCCAGTCCCACAGGTCGAGGTTGGCGGTGATGCCGCGCTTGAGGGTGATGTCGCCCCACTTCAGGCGCCCGGGGATTTTGCGGACGGCCTCGCGGTCGCCGCTACCGACGATTTTGTGCTCGGTCACTTCGCTCTCGGAGCCGAGGCCGCTGCATTCGGTGAAGTACCCGCTCAGCTTGCCCTCGATTTTGACCTCGAAATTAAAACTTACAAGGGGATCACCGGTCAACGCATCTTTCGTCGTTGGCATGTCGCATTCTCCTGTTCTACGCTACACGAACTTGTCTAGAAAAGCCCACCGCATTACGCGCTGGGGCCAGCCCACTGGCTGACGCGGAAGATGACGAACTCTGCCGGCTTGACCGGGCAGATGCCGATTTCGGTCACCAACATGCCGAGGTCGCGTTGCTCGACCGGGTTGGTCTCGGCGTCGCACTTGACGTAGAAGGCCTCGGCGGGGCTGTTGCCGAACAACGCACCGGTGCGCCAGACCATCGTCAGGTACGCGGTGATGTCGCGGCGGATGCGCCCCCACAGCGCGGGGTCGTTGGGCTCGAACACCACCCATTGCGTGCCGCGCTCGATCGATTCCTCGACCATGTTGAACATGCGGCGGACGTTGATGTAGCGCCACGACGCATCGCTGCTGAGGGTGCGGGCACCCCAGATGCGGATGCCGCGCCCGGGGAAGGAGCGGATGCAGTTGACGCCGATCGGGTTGAGCAGGTCTTGCTCGCCCTTGGTCACTTGCACTTGCAAGCCCAGCGCGGTGCGGACGATTTCGTTGCCCGGGGCTTTGTGCACGCCACGGGTGTTATCGACGCGGGCATACACACCGGCCATGTGGCCGCTGGGCGGGACGAGGCGGGTGCGGCCACCGGCGCTGGTGGTGTCGGCAATCTCGATCCACGGGTAGTACAGCGCGGCGCGGGTCGTGTCGTAATTGACCTGCATACGCCATTCCTTGATTTCTTGCGGCATCAAGTTGGGCGGGGCGTCGAGGATGGCGAAGCAGTAGCGCACCAGCTCGCAGTAGTCAATCATCGCTTGTTGGACGGCTTGGACGCCCTTCATGTCGATTTCGCCCGCTTGGTAAGCGGTCATCAGGTCGGGCGCCAGCAACATGGTCACGTCGTCCAGCGCCTCGAGGCCGCCGAGGCCGGTGCGTTGGGTCACGTCACCGCGGTAGTCCGTCAGGCTGATGGCCTTTTCCTTGACCGCGCCGCCCGCCAAGGCGAACGTGCCCGAGGTCGGGACGAGGTCGGCCTTGCCCAGCAGGGTGGCCGTCAGGATTTCGGACTTGGTTTGCAGCACGGTCACGACGTTGTTGTCGCCCTTGCCGGTGGTCAAGTCGGTATATTGCTCGCGCACCACGCCGCCGACCTTGATGGCCAACGAGAAGGTGGTGGGGGCAGGCTTCTTGGCGTCGGCTTCACCCTCGGCCTTGGGCGCGCCCTTGATTTCGACCTCGACCGTGTTACCGGCGGGGCCAGCGCTCTTGGCGGCCAGCTCGAGCAGCTTGCCGGCCTTGGCGTCCTCGGCGTTCACGACCACCTTGGCCGCGGTCGCGGACTCGGGGTCGGCGGCGCCCAGCGTCTTGATGCTGATGATGTAGCAGATCGACCCGCCGTTGGCGAAGTAGCCATAGACCGAGTCGGGGGTGTAGGCACCCTTGGTGAAGCCGCCGAACTTTTGCACGTATTGCGACCAGTTGGTCACGAGGGTCGGCTTGCCGATGACCGAGACCTTTTCGCCGTTGCGGATGTCCTCGGCTTTTTCGGTGTACCCAATGAAGGCCGCGACCGCCGTACCAACCGACTCAATCGGTTTGGTCCCGCGATCGACTTCTTCCATATAAACGCCGGGGGAGAGATAGTTGGGCATGTGTTCGCCTCCTCAATGCCCTAGTGCCGGATGATGTTGTCTAACCCTTGCTGGAAAGAACATGCCGTCCTATTTGCCTTGCTTCTTGCTGCCGTCCTCGACCTCCTTCGGGGGTGCGATTTTGCCACCCCGACCGACTGCTTTGTGCTTGATTTCGCCGCTGATCACGTCTAAGGTCTTCTCGGTGGGCGTCTCGCTCTGCCCGACCTTGAACGTCGCCTCGAACACCAACGGGGCTTCCTCGACGATGGCCGTATCGAACTCGACCGTGGCCGTGACGACGAAGCCGAGGCGCATCTGGTTGTCCAAGACGCTCCACAGCTCCACGAGGTTGTAGCGCTCGTTGGGGGGGCTAAAATCCGCCGTGTTCAGCGGGATATCAACAATGGATTGGCGCAACGCGCCCTCGCAACGGTTGCGTTGCAAGACGGGGGAGCGCTTGAAGACGGTGAACGCCCGCCATAGCAAGCGGTGCTCGTCCTCGATTTTGCGCGCCCACGCCGTGACCAGATACGACAGGTCGATGCGGCGCGGGGGGAGGGTAATTCGGCCATGCGTGGCACTGCGCGTGACCTGATGGTCTACGTGGCGCAGGCGCGGGTTCTCGCGCATGTCGAAGCAAAAACAATTGAGGGTCGGGCGGCTCAGGCGCGCCGACCAGTCGCGGTTGGGCAGCTCGAACGACACATCGATGTCGGTGCTCAGGTTGCCGGTCTCTTTAATCAAGCGCTCGAACGTCTTGTCGAGGTCTTCTAACATGGTGTGCCCCCCTTGGTCTGCCGCTTAGCCATCCAGCAACCGCCCCATCTTCTGGTGTTCGCGGCGCACCGCGCCGTGGATGTGCCCAGAGGTGATGATGTGCCCCTCGGCTGCGGCCAAGTAGGCCGCCGCAATCGAGGCGTTGCGGATGTTGCCGCCCGCCAGCCGGTATTGTTCGGCGATGTCGCCCCAGTCCACGTCCGAGGCCAGCGGTGCCTTCTTGGGGAAGTGCACCTGCCAGATGCGCCGCCGATACTCGGGGGTGGGGAACGGAAAATCAATCAAGAAATCGAGGCGGCGGGTAAAGGCGTCGTCGATGTTTTGGCGGAAGTTGGTGGCCAAAATCACCACCCCGTCATAATTCTCGACCCGCTGGAGCAGGTAGGCCACCTCGATGTTGGCGTAGCGGTCGCGGGCGTCCTTGACCTCCGAGCGCTTGCCGAACAGCGCATCGGCCTCGTCGAAAAACAGGATGGCGTTGCCCGACTGCGCCTCGTTAAAAATCACGTTCAGGTTTTTCTCGGTCTCGCCGATGTATTTGCTGACGACCGCCGATAATTCGATTTTGTACAGCGTCAGGCCAAGCTCACGGGCGACCACCTCGGCGGCCAGCGTTTTGCCGGTGCCGCTCTCGCCTGCGAACAGCACGCTGACGCCGCGCCCGCCCCCGCGCCCGAAGCCCCAAACCTCATCGACGAGGTGGCGGTGGCGCATCCGCCCGACCAGCTCGCTGAGCTGCGCCAACGGGTCGGGCGGCAAAATCAGCACCTCCCACGACGCCTTGGGCACGATGTGCTGCGCCAACGGGCCGAGCTTGAGGGCGGCGTGTGCCTGCGCTCCGGCGTACAGGTCGGCGCGGGTGGGTGCCCCCCCGCGAGACAGGGCGCGGTCGGCTGCCGATTGCACGGCGCGCCGGGCGCGTCCGGTCGAGGTCGGACGGCTCCCAGTCCTCGGTGCCGCACAAGAAGACCGGCCAACGGTAGCGCAACAAGGCCGCCCACAAGGCGGTCAGCATCGGCAGGTGGTCGGCGTGCAGCAAGGCGTCCCACGGCTCGAGGTAGAGCGCCGCGCCGCGCAAGACGCCCTCGCGCACCAGCAAGCGCACGGCGGTCACCGGCGACACATTGAGCGTGGTGAATTCTTCGAGGTCAACCCGCAGCAACGTCAGCCCTGCCTCGGCGCACAAGGCGGCGGCGGCGTCGCGTTGCCCCCACTCGCTGGTGCCGCGAAAATAGACCAGCGGCGACTCGGGCAGTGCCGCCCGCACCCCGTCGAGGTCGGTCTCGGGCAAAATCGGCAAGGTCTGGGTGATGGGGCTGACGGCGCGGGCGATGCGCTCATCGGTGGTTTCGCCGCCCATCACATAGGCCAGCACGCGCCGGTCTACGCGCAAGATGCGCGAGATGTGGGTGGCGTTGGGGCGGGCGGGGTCGGTTTGGATGTCGAGCAGGTGCGCGTGTATGAGCGGTGCCTCGGGCGTCAGGCGCTCCCAGACCGCGTAACGCCCGGCCACCTCGGACGACAGCAGGTTCATCATGAGGTTGACGGTCGGGTAGCGCTGGCTGACATCGTCTTGCAGGTAGCCATACAGGCGCTCATAGCGCCGGTCGAGGTCGGGCGCCAGCGCGATGAGGAAGATGTATTGGTCAATCAGGGGGAGGTCGAACGCGCCGAACAGCTCGGCCAACGGGTGCCCCGCGAGGTGCGGCATCAGCTCGGGCAGGTGATCGAAATGGGGAGAGGTGCCCGCCCACAAGCCCGACAACGCGCCATTTTCGAAATGGCGGGCGATTTCTTCGGGGGCAATCACGAGGCCGCGCAAGGCGTCGGTCGGGTCGTGCTCAGCGGCGTCTGCACGCTCAACCGCACCCTTTAGGAACGGCTCCAGCATCGCATAGGCCTGTTGTAACCCGTGTCGCTGACCTACGGCCATCGCACTCGTCCCCTTATGTTTGTCTCGACCCTTAGACGCCTCACGAGACCCGACATGCCCGCCCGTATCATGGTGGGGGGTGGTCTGCTCCCCCAAAAGTCAGGTAGGGGGTGAAGGGGTGGGGAGCAGTGAGGCCAATC
>JALONY010000137.1 GCA_025454715.1 Anaerolineae bacterium | reverse complement strand
GTGATTGCGCTGGCGACCGAGGGCGACCGCTATATTGCCGAGAAGGCGGACGAGGTGCTGTACCTGCCCGCCTGCCCGCCGTTGTTGGCGCCGGTGATGGCCAGCCTGCCGATGCAACTGCTGGCGTATCACGTGGCGGTCTGGCGCGGCACCGATGTCGATCAGCCGCGCAACCTCGCCAAGAGCGTCACGGTCGAGTAAGCGGCGCGGGCGGCGTCGGGGTGAACGGCACGGGCGTGACGGTCGGGGGGCGGGTGACGGTGCGCGAGGGGGTCGGGGTCGGGTTGAGCGCCTCGACCAAATCTTGGCGCATGTAGCCCGCGTCGAGGCGGCGGGTGCGCGGGTTGATGTCCAGCTCGTACCACTCGCCGTCCTCGCCGATGCGCGCAATCACGCAGACGGTGGTGCCCTGCGGCAGTTGTTCGAGGATGGCGGCGTTGGTGCTGGGGCGGTCACGCACGATGCCGACGGTGACGGCCACCGCGAAATCTTGGCAGGGCGGCACCGGCGTCGGGGTCACGGCCAAGGTGATGAGCGCGGGCGCGACCGCGGTAAAGGTCGCGGCACGCTCTTGGGTGGCGCTGGCGATGAGGTCGGCGCGCTGGGTGGCCTCGGTGACGCCCAAGCCGCCCGCCCGCACGTAATCTTGCACCCCCAGCCACGTATAATACGCGCCCAGCCCGATGGCCACCGCAATCAAGAAAATCAACCAGCCGGGCAACCCGCCCGACGAGCCATAGCGCGTAATCGAGCCGCGTGACATCGCCTGTTTGCCTATCGTTCGTTGTTTATCGCTTGAAACGGACTATAGAACACCTCGCAACCTTTTGGCTACCCTGCGCGTAATAAGAGTAGGACAATCGGACAATCAACAGTGGCCACCGCGCCAAAAGGATGAACCTCATGACGGACGAAAAAGCCAAGCGTGACGGCAAAGTCGAGTTCTCGTTCAGCTTCGAAAACATCGCCGACCAAATCGGCAAGGCGTTGGGCGGGGTGTCGGAAGACCCGCGTGAGGCGACCTATGACGCCGACCTCGGCGATACCCAAACCGCCAAAATCAAGCTGGAAGCCCCGCTCGGGCGCTTCGTGGTGGGCAAGCTCGACCTGCCGGGCAAGCTGATTACGGTCGAGTCGCGCTACGTCGGCAAGTTCGACTTCGTGGTCAGCCGCCGCGAGGACGAGACGGTGGTGCGGATGGAGCCGCAAGCCTCGCTGAGCGGGTTGCGCGGCCTGCTGGGTGGCCTGACCAAGCGCGCCAACCTGTTTACCGAGGTCGAGATTAGCCCGGAAGTGCCGGTCAATTTGTCGGTCGAGACCGGCGTGGGCGAGGCGGCGCTGGATTTGCGCGGCCTGAACCTGACCCAGCTCAAGGTCGATGGTGGGGTGGGGCCGATGACGGCGCACCTGCCGGAGAGCCTCGATGGCTATAAGACCTATATCGAGGGCGGCGTCGGCCCCTTGAAGGTGCACCTGCCTGCCGAGAACCCGAGCAAAATCAAGGTCGAGGGCGGCGTGGGCCCGTTGTCGGTGGTCATCCCCGAGGACGCCAGCCTGACCCTGTCGGTCGAGGGCGGCATGGGGCCGGTCACGATTACCTTGCCGGAGGGCACCGCGCTTCAGGTCAAGAAGGAGAGCGGGATGGGCGGCACGCAACTGCCCAACGGCCTGCGCCGCGTGAAGGATGACCTGTTCCAGAGCGAGGACTACGACCTCGCCGACCGCCGCGTGACGTTGTACGTCGAGGGCGGCATGGGGCCGGTGCGCGTGCGCTACGGTAGCGAGGAGGCCGAGGCGGAGCAGAAGCGCAAGGCCAAGCGCAAGAACGAAGACGCCGAGGCCGATGGCGACGGCGAGACCTTCAACGTCTAAATTCCCCCCGACGGCGGGCGCGGCACACGCGCCCGCCGTTTTTGTGTGTGGGGGGGTGTTACAAGTTCGTCCGCAATTTCCACAGCTCGGGGAACAGCTCGTGCTCCAGCACCGCCTTGAGATAGGCCACGCCCGATGAGCCGCCCGTGCCGCGCTTGAACCCAATCACCCGCTCGACCGTGGTGATGTGGCGGAAGCGCCATTGGCGGAACGAATCCTCCAAATCGACCAACTCCTCGGCCAATTCGTACAATTCCCAATACTGTTCGGGGTCACGGTAAACCGTCAGCCATGCCGCCTCGACGCTGGCATTGAGCGTGTGCCGCCCCGAAAAATCGCGCTCGGCCACGCCCGCGTCGATGGCGAAGCCGCGCCGCGCCAGCAAACGGTTGGCCTCGTCGTACAGCGACGCCCGTTGATACTCGGCCAACAGCGGCGCGTGAAGCTCCGGCTTGTGCGCGAACGGCTTGAGCGCGTTGGGGTGCTTGGCGCCGAGGATGAACTCAATCATGCGGTACTGGTGCGATTGAAAGCCGCTGCTGTGCCCCAGCATCCCGCGAAACTGGCTGTACTCGCTGGGCGTCAGGGTGGCCAGCACATCCCATGCGCGCACCAATTGCTCCATGATGCGGCTGACCCGCGCCATCATCTTGAAGGCGGGCGGCAGGTCGTCGGACATCAATTGTCGGCGGGCGGCGGTCAGCTCATGCAACATCAGGCGCATCCACAACTCGCTGGTCTGGTGCTGGATGATGAACAGCATCTCGTCGTGGTGGTCGGACAGTGGGCGCTGGGCGCTCAGCAGGGTGTCGAGCGCCAGATAATCGCCGTAGCTCATATCGTTCGAGAAATCGAGCTTGGGGGTGTCGTCGGCCATCGTCAAACAAACCTTTCAGGGGGCAAAAAGGACGATTTTCGGGGTGCGGCCTATCATACCCTACGCGCCAAAAACGCGGTTTGATTGTACAATCCGCAGGACTGCACGCCCGACGGGACGAGAAAGGCCGCCCTGTGACCCGCCGTACTGCCCTCGATATCGCCATCTTACGTACCGTTTTGTATGCCGACGTATTCGATTTCGCCCTGACCCGCACCGAGCTACACCATTTTTTGATGTCCGCCACGCCGGTCGAGCGCGGGGTGGTCGAACGCGCCCTGAGCGAGTCGGTCGGGTTGCGCGGGGTCTTGGTCATGCAGGGCGATTACGTCGTCTTGCACGGGCGCGAGCACCTGCTGGGGGTGCGTGCGGAGCGCCACCGCTTGACCAACGCGCTGTGGCCGAAAGCGGCGGCGGCGGGTAAACTGTTGGCGCGGGTGCCGTTCGTGCGGATGGTGGCGCTCACGGGTGCCCTCGCCATGCACAACCCCTCACACGGTCGCGACGATTTCGACTATTTCATCGTCACCGCGCCCGGGCGGGTGTGGCTGGCGCGCTTGCTGATTGTCGGGGTGGTGCGGGTGTCGCGGGTGTGGGGCTGGCCAATCTGCCCCAACTTCGTGCTCTCGCCCGACGCTTTGGCGCAACGCCGCCAAGACGTGTACATCGCCCATGAAATCGCGCAGGCCGTGCCGCTCAGCGACGAGAGCGGCCTGTATGCGCGTTTTCGGGCGGCCAACCCGTGGACTCACGCGCACCTGCCCAACGCCCACACCGCTTATGAGCGCGGGGGAGCCCACGCGCTGGGCGGGCTGGGGCGCATGGTCAAGCGGGTGCTGGAAGGCGTGTTGGGGGGTGGGCTGGGCGACTGGCTGGAGCGCTGGGAGCAAACGCGCAAAGGCCGCCGCTTCGCCGCCGAGGCCGCGCAACGCGCCGCGTCTGCCGCGCAAATCGATGCAACGCAGGTCAAAGGTCATTTCGACGACCACGGTACCGGCGTCATCGCGCAATATCACGCCCGTTTGCGGGCGTATGGTTTATCGGAAGACAGTGCCGCCAGCGCGGCGGACTGACGAAACGCACGCTTGTGAGGAGAACGTATCGCATGATGTCCCGCAGAGGGTTGACCCGAGGACTCGGGTTTTTGGTGTTGTTCGCGTTGCCGCTCTTGACCGCCCTGAGCCAGCCGCGCATCGAGATGGCCTATCAGCCCGAGTCCACCGTGTCGCCCGAAATCGCCACCCTGACCGCGATTTACGCCACCGTGACCGCGCAAGCGCAAGGGCAATTCTTACCCACCCCCACCCCGTTCAACCCCGAGGCCACGCCAGAGCCACCCACCCCCACCCCCTCGCTCACCCCCACGCCGGTCATCAGCCCCGATGCGCGCATTTTGTTGGACGTGCGCGCCGACCTCGAGTTGCTGGCCGACCAACAATTGGGAATCGCGCAACGCCCTGAAGGTTGGTCGGGCAGCACCGACTTCACCAACCCTCAACTCGGCTTGCTCGTCCGGCTCGACCTCGAACTGTTGTATGGCGGCCTCGTCGATGCGGCCAACCGCCCGTCGGGGTGGTTTGGGGCGGTCGGGAGCACCCCGCTGGCCATCGCCCGCGACACCCGTCACGACCTCGAGCTGATGGCTGACCTGTTCTTTGGCCCCGCCACCCGCCCTGACGGCTGGCGCAGTGCCGACCCGCTCTTCCGTTGTAACCGCAGCACCCAAACCCTGATTGCGCTCCTCCAGCGCGGGGGCTTGTTCGTGTTGGAAGTGCCCGCCAACGACCCGAATTTTTGCTATAACGCCGAGGTCGCCGCCACCCGTTTCGTCGAGACGCGCATCCTCGCCTCTGCCCTCGACGCCGGCTTGTTCAACCCCAGCCTGACGGTGCTGTCGGAGTACCAAATCGACGGCGAGGTGGCCGTGGCCTTCCTCGACCCGAGCGCACAAATCAAGGTCGGGGTCATCCCACGCGGCACCCCGATTCAGGTGATTGCGCGCAGTTACGCGCAGTTCTCCAACATGACGTTGGTCAGTGGCCCCGATTTTCAGGTCTACGTCGAGTATCAAAACACCACCCTGACCGATGAGCAGTTTCGCGGCCTGCCCAACCTGACCACCGTCTCGCCCGCCCCGACCTGCTTGGCGGACTGGTGCGAAGGCTCGTAAAACACCCTGCGGGTGGGGGAGTTGCCCCGCCCGCAACCCTCCAAAATCTTGTACAATCGTTCTGGAAATGCGACCAGAAGAGAGAGCTTACCCATGCGTGAAATCACGATTGCCGCCGTGCAGATGAAGCCGGTGGTCGGCGACCTAGAAGCCAACCTGAACAAGATGACCGAGCTGGTCACGACCATTGCCGCCAACCAGCGCGTGGACATCATCGCCTTCCCCGAGATGATCACCAGCGGCAGTGAGCTGGGCGTGCGCTACCCCGAGCTGGCGCAGCGCGTGCCCGGCATGGTGGTCAATGTGCTGTCGCAACGCGCCTCGGACTTCGGGGTGTATGTCGCGTTCGGGATGGTGACCAAGGAGCGCGTCGAGAGCGTGCTGTACAACTCCGCCGTCTTGATTGGCCCCGATGGCGACCTCGTCGAAGTCTACAACAAGCTGCACTTGCGCGGCGAGGAGCGCATGGTGTTCCGCGAGGGGTTCAAGATGCCGGTCTCCGAGACCGAAATCGGCACCATCGGGGTGATGTTGGGGCACGACCTCGCCTACCCCGAGGTGGCGCGCTGTATGGCGCTGGAA
>JALONY010000136.1 GCA_025454715.1 Anaerolineae bacterium | reverse complement strand
CAACACGTAGGCGGCATAAGCCGCCAAGCCAATCGACCAATACAGGGCGGTACGCCAGCCACGGCGCAAGGTCTCGGCAAAAATCACGGCGTTCATCGCATCGTCTCCTGTCTCACACACATGCTCAACGGACGGGGGCGGCCACGGTGGCGCGCCGGTCGTAGTAGGCGAGGAACATCTCCTCGAGGGTCGGCTCGGCGATGTGCACATTGACCACGTATTGGCTGGCCACGGCGCGCAACAAGGGGTCGAAGTCACCGCTCAAGCGCACGCGCAAGGCGTTGCCGTCGGCGCTGGCATCGTGCACACTGGCCACCCCCTGCACCCACTCGGGGCGCGCAGGCCGGTCGAAGGTCAGCGTGACCCAGCGGAAATCGGTGTGCATCAGCGCATCGACCCGCTCGACCGCCTGAAGCTGCCCAGCGCGCAAAATCGCCACGCGGTCACAAATCGCCTGCACCTCGCTCAGCACGTGCGACGACAAGAACACCGTCCGCCCCGCGTTGCGTTGCTCGCGCATCAGCGCGTTGAAGGTCTGTTGCATCAGCGGGTCGAGGCCGCTGGTCGGCTCGTCCAAAATCAACAACTCCGGCTGGTGCATCAACGCCAGCACCAAGCCCAGCTTGCGCTTGTTGCCGGTCGAGTACTCGCGCACCCGCTTGCTCAGGTCGAGGTCGAGCCGGTCGCGCAGGCGCGCCACCTCGGCACGGGTATCGACCCCGCGCACTTTGCTGAAATAGGACACCACTTGCGCGCCGGTGTAGCCCTGCCACAGCGCCATATCGCCCGGCAGATAGCCGATGCGGTTGCGCGCCGCGATATCGCTGGGGGCTTGCCCATCGAACAATCGCACCTGCCCGCCCGAGGCCGCAATCAAGCCCATCAAGATGCGGATGGTGGTCGATTTGCCCGCGCCGTTGGGGCCCAAATAGCCGAAAATCTCGCCTTTTTCGACCGTCAAGTCCAAGCGGTCGAGCGCGGGCGTTCGGCCTGCCCCGTAGGTCTTGGTGAGCGCGTGGGTGTGGATGATGGTGGTTTTGCTCATGATGTCCCTCCCTCCTCGGATGGGGTGTTGGGCGGTGCTGGCTGTCGTTTCAGCCGGTCGAGCGCCGCCCGTGATAGAGCCTCGAACAATCGCTTACCGGCCTCGGCGTCCCCGCCCCCCAGCGGGGCGAGGCCGAGCTGAAGCACCTCGGCGATGAGCGCGCCAATCACCGCCAACGGCGGCGACTGGTCACGCGGGACGACCTCGTCGATGGTCAACAAGCCATAGCGCATGAACATCAGCAGAAAAGCCACGGCGTGCGGGTCGAGCTCTGGCCGGATGAGGCCAGCCTGCTGATAGTGACGGACGAACTCGACCGACATACTGCGCGACTCGGCATCGGCGATGCGCGGCTCCAACCGCCGTAGCGTGTCGCCGAACACCTCGCGCCGCCGCCCATAAAACGCCCGCATCAGCGCGTTGTCGGACAGCGCCTCGAGGCCGTAGCGGTACAGGGCGAACAGCGCCCCGCCGTTGGGGTCGGCGCGCATCCGCGCCAGCATGTCCTCCTGCACCCGTTCACCCTCGCGCATCAATAAGGCATCCATGACCGCCTCTTTGCTGTCGAAGGCGAGGTACACCGCCCCTTTGGAGATTCCCGCCTCGTGGGCGATGTCGCTGACCGTGGTCTTGTCGTATCCGTACTTCAGGAACAGCCGCTGTGCCGCGTCCAGCACGCGCTCTCTTCGCTCGTCGCTCATGCTCACCTGTGGGTTGACCATATGACCGAAATCGTCTTTCTGGTCAGAATCATAGACCCGAACCCCTCCGGCGAGACCCCCAACGATTGGGGGTCACACCCGTTACCGCCTCGTTACTGCCGTCCGCTTGCCAAACCCACCGCATCGGGGGTATCGTCATAAGCATGAACGCACACACCCTCCCCCCCACTTTCATCCCCACCCGCGCCGACCGCGCTGCGGTGTGTATGATGTGCTGCTGTCACAAGCCACCACACGGGGACGGCTCGCGTTAGCGCGCACCACACGGCGCACACCCCAAACGCACACGAACGACCAAGCCAGCCGTCCAACCCGACGCTGGCTTTTTTGTTTCGTGGTGCACCTTGTCACTCGTTCGTCCGGTTCTCGCCAACCTTGTTTACCCGCTTAACCCGCACCACACACCCCAAAAGGAACCCACCCCATGGCAAACGCAAACGGTCACCCGCTCAAGTTCGAGACGCAAGCCCTGCACGCGGGCTACCAGCCCGACCCGACCACCGGCGCCCGCGCCGTCCCGATCTACCAGACGACCGCCTACCAGTTCGAGAACAGCGACCATGCCGCCGCCCTGTTCGCCCTCCAACAGACCGGCAACATCTACAGCCGCATCATGAACCCGACCAACGATGTCTTCGAGCAACGTTTGGCCGCGCTCGAGGGCGGCATCGGGGCATTGACCACCGCCTCCGGCCAATTCGCCGAGACGCTCGCCATCCTGACGCTGGCCAACAGCGGCGACGAAATCATCAGCACCGCCGCGCTGTACGGCGGCACCTACACCCTGCTCAGCCAAAGCCTGAAGCGCCTCGGCATCACCACCCATTTCGTGCAGGGCACCAACCCCGCCGACTTCGAGAAGCACATCACCGAGAAGACCAAGCTGATTTATCTGGAGACCATCGGCAACCCCAAGCTCGAAATCCCCGACTTCGAGGGCATCGTGGCGCTGGCCAAAGCCCACGGCCTGCCGGTCATCGTGGATAACACGTTCGGCACGCCGTACCTGTTCCAGCCGTTCAAGTGGGGCGTCAACATCAGCTTGCACAGCACCACCAAGTGGATTGGCGGCCACGGCCTGAGCATCGGCGGCGCCATCGTGGACGGCGGCAACTTCGACTGGAAGGGGTCGGGGCGGCATGACGGCATCGTCAAGCCCGAGCCGGCTTATCACGGCGCGGTCTTGGCCGATGTGCTGGGCGCGGCGGCCTTCATCGGGCGCGCCCGTGTGGTCGGCCTGCGTGACTTCGGCGGCAGCCAAGCCCCATTCAACAGCTTCTTGAACCTGATTGGCCTCGAGACCCTCGCGCTGCGGATGGAGCGCCACGTCGCCAACACGCTGGCGGTCGCCCAGCACCTCCAGCAACATCCGGCGGTGGCGTGGGTCAACTACCCGGGCTTGCCCGAACACCCCAGCTATGAGCGCGCCCAAAAGTACCTGCCCAAGGGCGCGGGCGCGGTGCTCGGCTTCGGCATCAAGGGCGGGCGCGAGGCCGGTCGCACCTTCATCGACAACCTGAAGGTGTTCAGCCACGTCGCCAACGTGGGCGATGCGCGCTCGCTGGCCATCCACCCCAGCAGCACCACCCACAGCCAGCTCACCGACGAGGAACAGCGCGCCACCGGCGTCTCGCCCGATTACGTCCGCCTCGCCATCGGCCTCGAACACATCGAGGACATCGTCTGGGACTTGGATCAAGCCTTGGCGGCCTCGCAAGGGCAAACCACCGTCGCGGCCAACGGCCACCACACCCGCTAACGCACACCGCGCCGCCGTCACCCCCACCGCCTCTCGCGAGGGTCTGGGGGTGACGGCAACCTGCCGGTGCTGCCACCCGAAAGGGACTTTCCATCATGGATTACGAACTCATCCCACCGCGCTCACTCAGCCGGTCGGTCGGGGTGGTGCAGGCTCAGGTCGCCCACTTCAACCAGCCGCTGACGTTGCGCGGCGGCGGCGTTTTACCGGCCTTCACGTTGGCCTACGAGACCTATGGCACGCTCAACGCCGACCGCACCAACGCCATCCTGATTTGCCACGCCCTGTCCGGCGATGCCCACGTCGCGGGCTACCACACCACCGACCCCGACGAGCCGCCCGGCTGGTGGGACGATGCGGTCGGCCCCGGCAAAATGTTCGATACAGACCGCTATTTCGTGCTGTGCAGCAACGTGATTGGCGGTTGCCGTGGCAGCACCGGCCCCGCCTCGCCCGCCCCAGACGGTCAACCGTGGGGCGCACGCTTTCCGGTCGTCACGGTGGCCGACATGGTGCGCGCCCAAACCCACCTGCTCGACCATCTGGGCATCGAGCGCCTGTATGCGGTGGCGGGGGGCAGCATGGGCGGGATGCAAGCACTCGAATGGGCGGCCAGCTTCCCGCAACGGGTCGCCAACGTGCTGTTCATCGCCAGCACGCCGCGCAGCACCCCGCTCAACATCGCCCTCAACGAGGTCGGGCGGCAAGCCATCCTGACCGACCCGCACTGGCGCGGTGGCCACTATTACGACCAGCCCACCCGCCCCGATGCCGGACTCGCCATCGCCCGCATGATTGGGCATATCAGCTACCTCAGCGATGCCTCGTTCGAGCGCAAGTTCGGGCGGCGCTTCCAGCACGGCAACCAGCCGCGCTACGCTTTCGAGACCGATTTCGCGGTCGAGGGCTATTTGCAGCACCAAGGCGAGAAGTTCGTCCGCCGCTTCGACGCCAACAGCTACCTCTATATCACCAAGGCGCTGGACTATTTCGACATCAGCGACGGTTACGGCTCGTTCGCCGAGGCGTTCGTGCACGTCCACGACGTGCGCTTTTTGGTCGTCACGTTCGAGAGCGATTGGCTGTACCCCGCCGAGGCGTCGGTGCAGCTAGCCGAGGCGCTCGACTCGCTCGGCCTCGCGGTCGAGTACCATCACGTCCCCGCCGACGGCGGCCACGACTCGTTTTTGATCGAGGTCGGCTCGATGGCGCGCATCATCGGCGGGTTTTTGAGCGCCGGTCAGGCGGCAGGTGCGGGTGCGGCGCCCACCTCCACGCCCGCCTCGGCGTCCGGCGCGGGCGCGTCCGCCACGTGATCCGGCAGGTCGCGCTCCATGTGGCGGATGGACGGCATCAGGTAGGTCACGCAGCACACCACCGCCATCAGCCCGCCCGCCACCACGAACAGCAAGCCCATGCCCGCGCCCGCGCCATTGCCCAGCACCGGCGCGAAGGCCGCCCATGCCGCCGTCCCGACCATCGGCTCCAGCACGCGGTCGGCCAACGGCGCGTAAATCAGGTACGACAACGGCATCAATGCCATCGAAATCATCTCGATGGCCGCGAACACCCGCCCCTGCATGTCGGGGGCGGTCTTGGCTTGCAAAATCGACATGGCTGGGCTGTTGACCGCAGGCAACGGGAACAGGGTCAAGAAATGCACCACCGCCAGCACCCACAGCGCTTGCCCCAGCCCGAACACCATCACCATCACCCCACCGAAAATCAGGGCGGGGAGGATGGTGTGGATGCGCGGGCGCGTGCCACCCCATATCCCGAACAACACCCCGCCGACGAACATGCCGAGGCTGCCCAGCGATGCTCATCACCCCGCCAATCAGGGCGTTGACCAGCCCGAACATCGCCACCAACGCCAACAACGGCTTGCGCGCCCACAAATAGCCGAATCCGGCGAACGCGCTCCGCAACAGGCCGCGCCCCGCCGCCGCCCGTCCGGCCTCGGTTTGCGGCGGCTTGGGGATGCGTACCAAGAAGATGGTCAAAATCGCCACCCCGAACGACAGCAGGTCAATCACGATCGTCCCGACCACGCCGACCGCCGTATACGTCAAGCCAGCAATGACCGGCGCAATCATGCCCGCCGCGGGCCCCGTGAGCTGCATGACCGTGTTGGCGCGGTCACGTTGCGAGTCGGGCACCAGCATGGTGACCGAGGCT
>JALONY010000135.1 GCA_025454715.1 Anaerolineae bacterium | reverse complement strand
CTGTCCCGAGTCGCGGTCGAGCACGGTGAGCGGGTCGCCGGTCAGATGGCCGAAGGCATAGCGCCGCAGGGAGGGCGAGACCGCGATGGCCGAAAGGCTACCCCCGCGCTCGTCATGGTGGGTGCTGAGCAAGCCGGACGAGGCGGAGCTGAGCGAGAGTAGCGCGTTTTCGGCCTCGAACACCGGCGCAATCCGATGGGCGGCCACCCCCAACAGCATGGCTTGTGCAGGGCGATTGTCCATCAAGCCGAGGGCTTGGGCGGCCACCTCGCGGGCTTTGGCGATGCGCGCCTCACGCTCGGCGAGGACGGCATTGGCGTTGTCGTCGGCGCGGGTGGCTTGGTCGATGGCCTCGCCGCGCTGTTGGAGCGCGAAGACGGCCAACACTGCGGCCACCGCCAAAAACACGCCCAAGCTGGCAATCAACAGGCGGGCGCGGCTGAGGGCGCGTTGCTTGAGCGCAAGCTCACGCGCTTGTTGCGCCAAGACGGCGGCTTGCTCGGCCTTGCGCTGGGCGTCCGAGGCGGCGATATAGGCGCGGTGCAGGTCGGTGGGGTGCGGCTCTTTGTCTTGCTCATACTCCAGCCAGCCGATGGCTTGGTCGAGGTCGATGCCGCGCAGCAACAAGCTGGCGTCTCGGTTGGCGCGTTGCCACTCGAGGGCGCGGGTCAGCAGGCGGGTGTGGGCGCGGGCATGGGCGAGGTCGGTTTGCAAGGCCGCCAGCAACTTGGACGCGCCTTCGCTGAAATCGGCCTCATTGTAAAACGCCCAGTTGATTTTGCTCAGGACGCGCCAGTTGTCATGGGTGAGGACGGCCATATCACGCCCGGCGAGGATGTCGGTCACGGCGGCATCGAGGTCTTTTTCGATGGCCGCGGCGAGGGCGGCCTCGCTGTCGAGGGTGCCATACACGACCGGCACGATGCGCTTGTTGAGGGAGCGGGCGTAACTCAGCTCGAGGTGGCAGACCGGCGAGGCCAGCCAGTCGTTGGACAGCAACACCAAGACCGTCTCGGCGCTGGCGATGCCGGTTTCGATTTCGCTCCACCAGTCGGACGACAGCGGGATGCCGTCCCAGTCTACCCATGTGTCGTTTTCGGTGCGTGCCAGCGCCGCCACCAACGCCCGACACACCGCGAGGTTGCGCCGCGAATAGGAAATGAAGATATCTTTGTCCACAACCACCCCCGTTGCTTGGGTCGTGCCGCTCACCCCATGACTATAACGCCGATGGGGAAAACTTGCAGAAAAAGAAAATATGTTCTATGCTTGAGGCTTGAGCTAAACCATCAACAACCACAGGGGGAACCATGAGCGCACCTTACTTTGCCAAGATGATCGAGGCGGCCATCTGGGCGGACGAGCAGTTATTCGCGTGTGCCGAGGGGTTGACTGAGGCACAGCTCAACCAAGATTTCGGCTATTCGTTCAAGACGGTGTTACGCCAGCTGTTCCATCTGGTCGAAGTGCAATACTGGTGGTTCACCTTCCTCGACAGCGGCGACTATGACTTTATGTACCCCGAGGATTACACGACGCTGGCCGAGGTGCGCGCCAAAGCCACTGAGACACAGGCTTTGTTGCGCCGTTATGCGGCCAAGCTGACCGACGCGGAATTGGCGCGCATGGTGAAGCCGAAGTTTTGGACGCCCGAGACCGCGCCGTGGTCGGTGTGGGAGGCGGTGCATCAGGTGGTGAACCACAGCACCGACCACCGCGCCCAAACCTTGATGTTCATCCATCGGCTGGGCGGCAAGACCTTCCAGCAAGATTATCTGTTTTACGAGCGCCCCGAGCTGATCGAGGACTAGCCCAACCCCGCGCTGGGGTTTGAAAAGACAAACCTTTGCCCAACGGCCTGCCTGAAACAGCATTTTCGGGCGGGCTTTTTGCGCGTTGCCCCCACCGTACCACTTGCCGTTGTGTGGGATTATCGCTACACTGGTCGGTAAGTTTGTCGCCGAGTGGAGTTGGGATAGTGTGGGATAATGCCCCAGCCCATGCCTTACGGCGATGGACGCTTTCATCACCGATTTTTGGGACTTGATACGACCCAGACCACATCACCCGATAGCGTCAATCGACGGAGGGGCGGGAAGCACCATGGATTACAGCGATTCGTTGCGAGAAGGTTTTGCACAAATTAAGGTGGTCGGGGTCGGCGGTGGCGGCGGTAACGCGGTCAACCGGATGATCCAAGAGGGGTTGGCGGGCGTCGATTTCATCGCCGTGAACACCGACAACCAAGCGCTGAACAACTCGCGGGCGAAGGTGCGCGTGCGGATTGGCGACAAGACGACCCGTGGCCTCGGTGCGGGCGGGATGCCGGAAGTGGGCAAGAAGGCCGCCGAGGAGAGCTCGGAAGAGCTGTACGAGGTGTTGCGTGGCGCCGATATGGTGTTCATCGCGGCGGGCATGGGCGGGGGCACCGGCACGGGTGCCGCGCCGGTGGTGGCGCAAATCTCGAAGGAGCTGGGCGCCCTGACCATCGGTGTGGTGACGCGCCCGTTCACGTTCGAGGGCAGCAAGCGCACCGTCCACGCCGAGAGCGGCATCGACGCGCTGAAGAACCAAGTCGATACGCTGATCGTCATCCCCAACGACCGGTTGCTGAGCATCGCGCACAAGAACGCCACGCTGCAACAGGCGTTCGTGCTGGCCGATGACGTGCTGCGCCAAGGCATTCAGGGCATCTCCGAATTGATTACGGTGCCTGCGCTGATTAACCTCGACTTCGCCGACGTCCGCACCATCATGAGCGAGGGTGGGGCGGCCTTGATGGCGGTTGGGCGTGGCACGGGCGACGACCGCGCCATCAATGCAGCGCGCCAAGCCATCCACAACGGCCTGCTGGACGTGACCATCGACGGGGCACGCGGCATTTTGTTCAACATCACCGGCGGCGGCAACCTCAGCCTGCAAGAGGTCAACGAGGCTGCCCAAATCGTGCGCGAGAGCGCCCACCCCGACGTGCACCTGATTTTCGGCGCGCAAATCGACGAGAACATGGGCGACGAGGTGCGGATTACGGTGATTGCCACCGGTTTCGAGCAAGGGCGCGCCCGTAAGCCCGGTGAGGGGTTCGGCACACAATCTTTTAGCAGCGGGGCGCAATCGGGCAGTTATCGCAGCAGCGCCCCTGCGTCGTCGTCCAGCAACTACAGCGCGCCGCGCCCGCAGCAACCCCCTGCGACGCCGCCCGCGCCCCAGCAGCAAAAGCCGCCCTCGTTGCCGACGCGCCAAGCCGCCCCGCCTCCGCCCCCTGCCGCGCCGCAACGCCCGTTGCAGCCGGTGGAGCCGCGCCAAGAACCGGACAACACCGACATCCCGGCCTTCTTGCGCCGTAAGCGCCAATCCAACGACTAACCCGCCGATGCTCGACCGCCCGACTGATTGGCGCGGTCGCATTGGCAAACGAGGCGCATCCGGCTGGTTCGGTGCGCCTTCGTTTTTGTCTGATGCCGCCTATGCCCCAAGGAGCCGCCCATGCGCGCACGCGCTTTCCTCACGTTCATCGTCCTGAATATCGCCATCACCGCGTTGGTCTCATATTTGGTCATCAGCACGTTGGGGACGCCGCTCCCCTCGGCTGACCAGCCACGCCAGTTCGCCACGGTGCAAATCATCATCACCGCCACGCCCGACCCGTTCGCGACCGTGCCGGTGCGGATCGTGACCGCCACCCCGCTCCCGGGGGAGATTGCGGCCATCCCGACCGGCCTGCTCGATACGCCCTCGCCCGCCGACCTGACCAACGTTGCGGCTGCGCCCAACGTCGCGTCCGAGCCGACCGACAACCCCGCCGCCACGCAAATCGCCGCCGACCCCGAGCTGGCCTCGACACAGGCCGCCTTGCCCGCCAACTGCCAACTGCACCGCCTCGCGGAGGGGGAAAGCCCCGGGCTGTTGGCCGAGGTCTACGGCGTCAGCGCGTTCGACATCTTGACCGCCAACGGCCTGACCGAGGACGATGCGCGCTTCTTGCAGATTGGGCAGGTCTTGGTCATCCCGCTGGCGGGGTGCGCCCTGATTGAGCAACCGATCGACTTGAACGCCACGGCTGAAGCGACCGCCGAGGGCGACGGTACGCCCAGCGATGGCGCGACGCCGGAGGGGCCGACCTTGACCCCAACCCCGTCGCTGACCCCGACCGTGACCCTAGCGCCCACGGCGGCCAGTGCCCAAGTCGAGATTCAAGAGGTCATCGGCGCGGGCGACATCACCAGCGAGGCGGTCATCTTGTACAATCGCGGGGCGACGGTCGATTTGACCGGCTGGACGCTGCGCGACCTCGACGGCAACGTGTACACCTTCCCAGAGGGGCGCTTGTTCAACGACAGCATCATTGAAGTCCGCACGCAGGTCGGGCAGAATACGCCGGTGCTGAAGTTCTGGGGGCTGACCCGTGCCGTGTGGGGCGACATCGGCGACGTGATGACGCTGACCGACGCACGGGGCAACGTGCAGGCCACCCTGCGCTTGTTGGGGCAATAAGGCCGGTCGGTACGCTTTAGGCTTGCCAAGACGACGATTTAACCACTACACCACAAGGATGACACCCGATGTCCGATTGGAAGACGATTATTGGCCTCGAAGTCCACGCCGAACTGCTGACCGAGTCGAAGATGTTCAGCGCGTGCCCGGTCGTTGATAGCGTGGAGGCCGCGCCCAACAGCGCCGTGGATGCGCTGTCGCTGGGCTTGCCGGGCACCTTGCCGGTCGTCAACGCGCAGGCGATTGATTACGGCATGATGGTCGGCCTCGCGTTGAACTGCGCCATCCCGCCCATCAACCAATTTGCGCGCAAGAGCTACTTTTACCCCGACCTGCCCAAGGGCTACCAGATTAGCCAGTACGACCGCCCGTTGGCCGTCGATGGCCATCTCGATATCGAGTATGGCGAGGGCTTGACCAAGCGCATCCGCGTGCGGCGCGCCCACCTCGAAGAAGATACCGGCAAGCTGACGCACCTCGGCGATGGCTCGTCGTTGGTCGATTACAACCGTGCGGGCGTGCCGTTGCTGGAAATCGTGACCGAGCCGGACATCTTCAGCAGTGAGGAGGCCGAGGCGTATGCCCGCAAACTGCGCGCCTTGTTGCAATATTTGGGCGTCAACCACGGCGATATGAGCAAGGGCGTCTTGCGGTTCGAGGCCAACGTAAGCGTGATGCACAAGGACGACAGCGGCTACCGCAACCGGCGCGAAATCAAGAACCTCAACAGCATCCGCAGCATGGTGCGCGCCATCGACGCCGAGGTGGCGTGGCAGATTCGCCAATACGAGGGCGGTGGCGAGGTCAAGCCGGCCACGTTGGGCTGGGACGAGGCCAACAACAAAATCATCGTGCAGCGCTATAAGGAGCGTGCCGATGAGTATCGCTATTTCCCCGAGCCGGACTTGCCCATCATCGAGGTCAGCCGTGAGTGGGTGGAGCGGGTGCGCGCCAGCCTGCCGGAATTGCCGGACGCTAAGCAAGCGCGCTATGTCGAGCACGGGCTGAGCGCCTATGAGGCGCGCCGCCTGACCGAAGACCGCGCCATCTCGGATTATTTCGAGGGGGTGATTGCGGCGGGGGCGGCGGCCAAGCCTGCCGCCAATTGGATGCTGGGGGCGTTGTTCCGCCAGATGAACGAGGCCAGCACCAGCTACGACCAAATCGGGGGCATTAGCATCACACCGGCGCGCTTGGCGGCCTTGATTGACCTCGTGCAGCGCGGGACGGTCAACAACACCACCGCCAACACCGTCTTGACGCAGATGTGGCAGACCGGCAAAGACGCCCCGACCCTCGTGAAAGAGCTGGGGTTGGAGCAGGTCAGCGACGAGGGCGCTATCCG
>JALONY010000134.1 GCA_025454715.1 Anaerolineae bacterium | reverse complement strand
GTGCTGGCCAGCGGCATCGGCGGCCTGATCCTGACCGAGTCGGCCTTGAGCTTCCTCAAGCTGGGCGTGCAGCCGCCGACCCCGACATGGGGCAACATGTTGACGAACGCGCAACAGTTCTTCCGCCTCGCGCCGCACATGGCCACCATCAGCGGCCTGTTGATTTTCGTCACGGTGTTGTGCCTGTTCGTGATTGGCGACGGCTTGCGCGACGCCTTCGACCCGCGCAGCACCGATTAAGACGGCACCTGCCCCCGAACCTCACCCCCGACCTCGGGCGCAGCACGCTGCGCCCCTACAGGGCGTGTGGGATGGGGGCGGGCACGTTAAGCCGCGCCCCTACGGTCGTGGGGTGGGGGCGGGTGTGTCAAGCCGCGCCCCTACAGGCGTGTGGGATGGGGCGGGTGTGTCAAGCTGCGTCCCTATTCGCTGTCGTCGGGTGCCTCGGGGCGCAGCATCCCCGCGTACATCGCAGGCGACGAGTCGGGGATGATGACCGCACCGGCCACCTTGCTGTAAAACTCGGCGGGGCCGACCCCACCGATGGCCGCGTAGCCGTAGCCTTGCGCCAGCATGTCGTGTAGAGCGGCCAGCAAGAGCGCCGCCCCGACCCCTTGGCCACGGGTGGCCTCGCTGACGCCAGTCGGGCCGAAGAACCCGCGTGCGGTCACGTCATAACAAGCGAACCCCAGCAACGTGTTGCCCTTTTGGGCGACGAAAATGGAGGCGGGTTGGCGGCTGAAGGCGGCGTCGGCCTCGCTGACCCAATATGGGCTGAAGTGCTGCCCAATCCATGCCAAAATTAGGTGTTTCTCGGGAGCGATGGCGCGCCGCAAGGTGATGCCGTGCCCCTGAATCGTGTCGATAGCGGTTGGAGTGGCGGCAGGGCGTACAGCTTAACGAGCATATCGGTCATGATTGGATACCCCCTCGGTTATTGGGTGATGGTGACTTTGGTCAGGCCGTCGGGCTTATCGACATCCAGCCCTTTTTGGCGCGCCATGTGCAAGGCCAGCACTTGCCCGGGGAGCACCGCGCACAGCGGGCTGAGCCATTCGGGCAGGTCGGTCGGCAGGGGCATCGGCTTATCGGCTTTGGCCAATGCGCTGGGGTCGTTGCTGATGGCCAAGACCTCGGCCTGCTTGGCGTGCAGCTTGTCCATCAAGTCGAGCAGGTGCGGCAACGGCGCGCCCTGTGGCGCGACCATCAGGACGGGAAAATTGCGCTGCACCACCGCGATTGGGCCGTGCCGGAAGTCGGCCTCGGAATACTCTTGGCTGGTCATGCTGCACAGCTCCTTGATTTTCAGGCTGACCTCGTAGGCCGTGCAGTAATTGTAGCCGCGCCCGATGACCGCCAGCGATTGGGCGTAGCGGTAACGTTCCGCCCAGTCGGCAATCCCTGCGTTGCGCTTGAGGGTTTGGGTCATCCACGCGGGCAGGCGGCGTAGTTCGCGCAAGCCCTTGTTTTGATAGGCGGCGGCCAACAACGCCACCGCGGCCAGCTCGGTCGTGTAGGTTTTGGTGGCCGCCACCGCGACCTCCGGCCCCGCGCCGAGGTCGATGTGGTGCTCGGCGGCTTGGTTGAGCACCGAGCCCGAGGTGTTGGTGATGGCCAGCGTCAATGCGCCTTGGGCGCGGGCGTCGGCCACCACCCGCCGGATGTCCTCCGACGCGCCCGATTGCGAGATGCCAATCACCAATGCCTTGCCGAGGCGCGGCGCGGATTCGTACAGGGTGTGCACCGACGGCAAGGCCAGCGCCACCGGCATCCCGAGCTGAATCCCGAACAGGTATTGGGCATAGCGCGCCGCGTTGTCGGACGTGCCGCGAGCGGCAATCATCACGAACTGCGGCTTGAACTTGCGGATGGCCTTAGCCACGGTGCGGGCGGCCTCGAGTTGCGACTCGATCAGGCTGCCGACCTTGTCGGGTTGCTCATGGATTTCACGGTGTAGGTGCGTGTTTTGCGTCATGGACGATCTCCCCCTGTACGATGGTGTAAAGCACGTGCCAATCGGCGTCCAAGACCACCAAGTCCGCCGGACTGTGATAATAAATGCCCGACTCCGCGCCGATGGCTTGGGCGGCGTTGGCGCTGGTCACGGCCACGAGGTCGGCCAGCAGGTCGGGGCGCGCACCATCGGGGTCGATGACGCGCTTGAACAAGCGTAGCCCACGGTCGAAGGTCAGGACGCTGCCCGCCAGCGTGCCATCGGCCAGCGTGGCCGTCTCGCCCTGCTTAAAGGCGGGCGTCGTCCCGAGCGTGTATTCGCCGTCGGGCATCCCGGTAGCGCGCATGGCGTCGGTGATTAAAACCACGCCGTCCCGCCCTTTCATCCGCCACAGCACCTCGGCGGCGCTGGGCGAGACGTGCACCCCGTCGCAAATCAATTCGCACCGCACGTGCGGCGACAACAAGGCCGCCCCGACCGCACCGGCGTCGCGGTGGTGCAGCGGCGACATCGCGTTGAAGGTGTGGGTGGCGTGGGTGATGCCCAGCCCGATGCCGTCCATCGCCTCGGCAAAGGTGGCGTTGGTGTGCGCCATGCTGGCGGTGATGCCGCGCTTGCGGCACTCGTCAATCAGCCAGCCGTTGCCCTCGATTTCCGGCGCGACCGACACCAGCTTGACCACCCCGACCTCCAAGAAGTCGCGGGCTTCTTGCGGGACGCACGGGCGGATGTGGTCGAGGTGTTGCGCGCCGCCTTTGGCGCGGTTGAGGTAGGGGCCTTCGAGGTGTGCGCCGAGGATGCGCGCCCCGCCGGTCGGTTGCGCCATCGCCTCGCGGATGGCGTGGAGCGCGGCGAGGGTATTTTCGCGGCTGTCGGTCAGGGTGGTGGGCAAGAAGCCGGTCACGCCACGGCTGGCGAAGAAGCGCGCCATCTGGCGCAAGCCCTCGGGCGAGGCGTCCATCACGTCGTGGCCGACCGCGCCATGCACGTGCACGTCGATGAACCCGGGCATTACGGTTGCGCCGCCGAGGTCGAGCACCGACTGACCGGCAAGCGGGGTGGGGTGGGGTGCCGAGCCGAACGCGGCCACCACCCCGTCACGCAGGCGCAACCAGCCGTTTCGGAAGGTGCGCCCCTCGCTGATGAACTGAGCATTGATGAGCAACATCGAACGGTATCCTTTCGGTGGGGTTAGGCGTCTTGCAAGACGGCGCGCAGCCGCCCGTGTGCCGCGTGCAGCAAGGTTCGGGCGTGGTCGGCCTCGACCCCGCGCATGTACATCACGATGGCGAGCTTTGCGCTGTTGCCCGAGGCGGCCAACAGCGCCTTGGCGGTCGACTCGTCCGCGCCGCTGACCTGCATGACGATGCGCTTGGCGCGGTCGTGCAGCTTGGCGTTGGTCACTTGCACATCGACCATCAGGTTGCCATAGACCTTGCCGACCTGCACGAACGTGCCGGTGCTCAACATGTTGAGCACCATTTTTTGCGCCGTGCCCGCTTTTAGGCGGGTCGAGCCGGTCACGACCTCGGGGCCGACCGGCACCGCAATCTTGATGTGGGCGGCGTCCAAGACGGTCGAGGGCACGTTGCACGATACCCCGACCGTTTGCGCCCCGACCTCGGTGGCGTAATTGAGCGCCCCGACCACGTAAGGGGTGCGCCCGCTGGCCGCCAACCCAACCACCACGTCACGCGCTTGTAAGTCGGCGGCGCGCAGGTCGTCGGCACCGGCGTGCCCGTCGTCTTCCGCGCCCTCGACCGCTTGGGTCAGGGCTTTGGTGCCCCCCGCGATGATGCCGACCACTTGCCCCGCCTGCGCCGAGAAGGTCGGGATGCACTCGACCGCGTCGAGCACGCCCAAGCGCCCGCTGGTGCCCGCCCCGACGTAAATCAGCCGCCCACCCCCGCGCAACGCCTGCGCCGCCGCATCGACCGCACGGGCGATGTCGGGCAGTGCCTCGCGCACCACGCGGTGGACGGTGGCGTCTTCATCGTTCATCACCTGCAAGATTTGCTCGGTCGTGAGCTGGTCGAGGTCTTGGCTACGGGTGTTTTGCTGTTCGGTTAACATGTCTTTTTGCCTTTTTGGAGGTCGTGCTGTTTACAGCGGGTGGTGCAGGGCGGCCAACAGCGCCGCGCCTAGCACCGCAGGGTACTTGGGCGCGGGCGGTACCGCCAGACCGAGCTGGGCGCAAACCTGCGCTTGCAGCGGGGTGGGCGACTGCAACAGGCCGCCCCCGAAGGCCAGATGCGACAGCGGGATGGCGAAATGCCGTTGCGCCATCCGCACGTACCCTGTCAAGACGTTGGCCGCCGCCGAAATGATCCGAGTCGCGTCGGGGTCACCCTCGGCCAAGGCCGCAAAGGTCGGCTCGGTCAGGGCGGCGACATCACGGGTGCGCGGCGGCTGGGTGCCATACAGCCACGGGATGAGGTCACGCGGGGTGGGCGCGCCGGTGGCCGCCAAGATGTGGCGCACCAACGGGCGCTGGCGGGCGTCGCCGAAATCGGCCAGCGAATCCGACAGGTCGGTGATGGCGCGCAAGACCTCGCGCCCAATCCAAAAACCGCCGCCGTCGTCGCCCAGCAAGTAGCCCCAGCCGCCGTACATGCGGGCTTGCCCGTCCGCGCTGATGGCGTATAGGGCGCTGCCGGTGCCTGCCAGCAGCATCATGCCGAAGCGCTGGCCGGTCGCCCCGACCAGCGCGATTTCGATGTCGTTGGACAAGGCCAAGTGCGCGGTGGGCAGCACGGGGCGCAAGACCTCGGTCAGCCACGCCGACGAGTGGGCGGCGTCGGCACCGGCCACCCCCACGCCGACCGCCACGACCGACTCGGCGGGTGTGCCCGCCTGCGCCAAGACCGCCGCGATGGCCTCTTGGAGGAGCTGCGCGGCGGCCTCGCGCCCGATGCTGGACGGGTTGGCGGTGCGCGCTACGGTCAGCTCAGCCACGGGGGTCAGGTCGGGGGTGGTCAGGACGGCGCGCAGGTTGGAGCCGCCGCCGTCGATTCCGAGGTACATCATACGAGCCATGTCTTTCGCATTAGGGTGATGAAGTTGTCGGCGGGGGTGATGTCGCCCAAGACCGCCGCCCGCCGTGCGCCGGTCTGCCCGAGCAAGACGCCCGCCCGTTGGTGCCACGCCTCATAGCCCAGCACCGCGAAGGCGATGGCCTCTTTGTAGCGGCTGTCGAGGCCGGCCTCGTCGCTGGTCAGCACCCGCGCCGGTGCGACGAACTGCCGAATCAGGCGCATCAGGGTCGGGTTGCGCGCCCCACCCCCACCGATGACGACCTCGGCGATGGGCGCGGGCGCAAACCGCCGGTACTGGTCGGCGAGGCTGGCGGCGGTGAACGCGGTCAGGGTGGCCAGCACGTCCGCCGCCGACAGGCCGCGCCCTGCCGCCTGTGCCAGTAGCGCGTCGGCGTAGTCGGCGGTATACAGCTCTCGCCCGGTGGTCTTGGGCGGGGTGCGGTCGAAGTAGGGGTGTTCCAGCAACTCGGCCAGCCAATCTTCATCGAGCTGCCCGCTGGCGGCCAATGCCCCGTCATGATCGTACTCCCGACCGGTCAGGCGGCGCATGGCGTGGTCAATCAAGACGTTGGCGGGGCCGGTATCGAACGAGGCCAGCGCCTCGAACGGCGCGCCCAACGGCGGCAAAAAGGTGACGTTACCGATGCCGCCGAGGTTTTGCACCGCCCGCCAGCCTACCGCAGAGCGCAACGTCAGGGCATCGACGTAGGCGACCAAAGGCGCGCCCTGCCCACCTGCCGCCACATCACGGGCGCGGAAGTTGCTGAGGGTGGTGATGCCTGTGCGCTCCGCTATCACGGCGGCCTCGACAATCTGGAGGGTAGAGGTGACGCGCCCGTCCGGCGCGACATCGTGCCAGACGGTCTGGCCGTGGCTGGCGATGAGGTCGGGGGGGATGCTGGTTAGTTGCCTGATATAACTTACTGCATCGGCGAAGGTTTCCGCAAGCCCGAAATTCAGGCGGCACAGCGCATCGACCGTGCTGGTCTGGGGGGCGCAGGCGCGCAGGATTTGGGCGCGTAGCGCTGGGTCATACGCGAGGCTATGACCGGCCACCAGCCGCACCGAGAGGTTAGGCGGCGCGCCGTGAATCTCGCACAGGGCGGCGTCGAGGCCGTCGGCGGACGTGCCCGACATCAAGCCGACGACGTACATAACGCCTCCCACACGAGGTCATGCAGGCCAGCCCGAAACGCCAACAAGCCGGTCTTTTGTCGCCCAAAATACACGTTGTTGGTCAGGCAGGCCACCACCAAGCGCTGGTCGGGGTCAATCCAGAGCGTGTTGCCGACGAAGCCGGTGTGCCCGTAGCTGTTTGCGCCGAAGCGTTGCCCTGCGCTGGACGTGCCCAGCGAGCGCACCATCCAGCCCAGCCCGCGCCGCTCGTCGTCGGTTTGGGCGTGCACGCGCACCGCGTCACGGGCGAG
>JALONY010000133.1 GCA_025454715.1 Anaerolineae bacterium | reverse complement strand
GTGAGGGCGGGTTCGTTTTGGCGGTGGGTCGTGCGGCTTAGGCCATCACCGGCAGGGGGATGTCCTCGACCACCAAGTTTTCGGCGATGATCGACGAGCTGAGCACGCCGGGCAAGCCCGCGCCCGGGTGGGTGCCCGCGCCGACGAAGTACAAGCGCTCGATGTCCTCGCTGCGGTTGTGCGGGCGGAACCACGCCGACTGCGTCAGCACCGGCTGCACGCTAAACGCCGACCCCAAGTGGCTGTTGAGCGTGTCGCGGAAGTGCAGCGGGTCGATGTAGTGCTCGGCGACGAGGTTGGCTTGCAGGTCGGGCAGGTAATTGTCCTCGAGGAACTGCATGATGGCGTCGCGGTAGGGCTTGGCCTGTTTCGTCCAATCGGTGCCGCTGCCGAGGTGCGGGATGGGCGACAACACGTAGAACGACTCGCACCCCTCCGGCGCCATCGACGGGTCGGTGATGGTCGGCATGTGCAGGTACAGCGAGAAGTCCTCGGCCAGTTGTTGCTTGTTGAAGATGTCGTGCAGCAAGCCCTTATAGCGCTCGCCGAGGATGATGTTGTGGTGCGCCAGCGCGGTATCGGTGTAGCGGCGCTTGGTGCCGAAATAAATCACGAACAGCGACATGCTGAACTTGGTGCGGTCGATGCGGCGGTCGGTGTTCTTGCGGCGATACTCGGCGGGCACCAGCGTCTTGTAGGCGGTGGCCACCTCGCCGTTGCACACCACCGCGTCGGCCTTGCGGACGCTGCCGTCCTGCATCCGCACGCCGGTGGCGCGGCGGGTGGCGGGGTCAATCTCGATTTGGGCGACCTCGGCGTTGAGCGTAATCTTGCCGCCCATCTCGGTGAACAGGCGCGCCATGGCGTCCACGATGGCGCCCGTGCCGCCCATGGCGTACCACACGCCCCACTGCCGCTCCAAATAATGGATCATGGCGTAAATCGACGGGGAGTCGAACGGGTTGCCGCCAATCAACAGCGGGTGGAAGCTGAACACGCGGCGCAAGAACTCGTCTTGGACGAACTGCGAGGCGTATTGATAGACGCTCAGGTAGCTCTGCATCTTAATCAGGTCGGGCGCGACCTTGAGCATGTCGGTGAAGTGCAAAAATGGCTTATCGGCCAACTGCACGAAGCCCTTTTCGAAAATCGGCTTGGTGCTGGCGATGAAGCGCTGGTAGCCCTCGACATCCTGCGGGCTACGCGCCTTGATTTGGTCGAGGATGAACTGCGCGTCACGGTTGTAGTCGAACGGCTTTTGGTTGTGGTCGAAGATGCGGTAGTACGGCTGGCACTCGACCAGCTCGAAATAATCCTCGCGCTTCTTGCCCGCCAACGCCCACAGGTCATCGAACATGAACGGGGCGGTGACGATGGTCGGACCACCGTCGAATTTGAACCCGTTGATTTCGTAGACATAAGCGCGCCCGCCGAGCTTATCGCGCTTCTCGATGATTTCGACCTCGTACCCGCGTGCGGCCAAGCGCACGGCTGCCCCCAGCCCGCCGAAACCACTGCCGATAACGATGACTTTCTTGCTCATAAACTTGCCCCCCCGCACACCGTGCGAGTTGAACCACACTTGTGGTGATGATAGACCTTAAATGAGAACGCTGGTTTTGGTGCAGATGAGAGGATGCACAATAGGTCAGCGTTTGCGCCCGCGCAAGAAGCGCTCGACCGCGCTCAGGTGCGGCTCGGCAGCCCACAGCGGCGGGAACAGCTCGCGCTCGAAGCGGAGCGCGTCGGCGTAGGGCTGGGTGACGCCCGCCCACAACAAGGCTTTGGCGGCGCGCACGGCCTCGGGCGGGTGGCTGGCGACCTGCTGGGCGTAGGCTTGGGCGGCGGCCAACGCCTCACCCGCCGGTGCGATTTGCGCGGCCAGCCCAAGCGCCAGCAACTCTGGGGCGGGCATCGGGCGGGCTTGTAGCAGGATGTCGAGGGCGCGGGCGTAGCCGACGGCGCGCAACAAGCGTTGCCCCGCCCCCCACCCGGGCGTGAGCGCGAGGCGCATCTGGACGAGACCCATCTGGGCGGTCTCGTCCACGATTCGCAGGTCGCAGGCGAGGGCGATTTCGCTGCCGCCGCCCAGCGCGTAGCCGTTGAGGGCGGCGATGACCGGCACGGGCAACCGCTCGAGTTGCGCCAGCGCGTCGCCCATCACGGTGATGAAGGCGAGGGCGTCGGCCTCGGTCGGTTTGTCGGCCAAATCGACCAAATCGCCCCCCGCGCAAAAGGCTGCGGTGCCCGCGCCGGTCAGGATGGCGGCGCGTAGGCCGTCGCCCGCCCATGCGTGCAGGGTTTCGACGGCCTCGGCGAAGGCGCGCATCGCGTCGAGCGTCAGGGCGTTGCGGGCGTGCGGGCGGTTGAAGGTCAGGGTGGCGATGGCGCGGTCAGGCGTGCGCTCCAGCAGGATGGGTGCGGCGTCGGGCAGGGTCATGGCGTCCTCTGGGAGGCACCCGCTCAGCTCACCACGCGGGATTTGCGCGCTTGCGCCTCGCTCAGCAGGTCACGCGCCGACTGCCTGCCGCTCTCGCCGGTCGCGCCCAGCATCTCCGCCAGCTCAATCACCCGTGCATTCGGGTCGTCCAAGGCCGTGACCTGCGTGGCGGTACGGTCGTCGCTGGCGATTTTCTTGACGTGATAATGCTTGTCGGCAAAGCCGGCCAACTGCGGCAGGTGCGTGACGACCAAGACCTGATGCCCGTGCGTCAGCGTCCACAGCTTCTCGCCCACCACCGTGCCGATGCGCCCGCCGATGCCCTGATCGACCTCGTCGAAGATTAGGGTTGGGGTGTGGTCGGCGGCGGTCAGCACGCGCTTGAGCGCCAGCATGATGCGCGCCGCCTCACCGCCCGAGGCGACCTTGGCCAGCGGGCGCAACGGCTCGCCCGGGTTGGCCGACAGCAACATCTCGACCGCGTCGAGGCCGGTCGAGTCGAACGCGAGGCGGCGCTCCCCGACGATGCAGCCCTCCGCCGCCTCGGTCTGGCTGATGCCGACCTCGAAACGGGCGCGCTCCATCCGCAAATCGCCCAGCTCGGCCATGACCGCCTTGGCGAGGCGCTTGGCCGCAATCTGGCGCTGGTTGCTGATTTTCATGCCCAGCTCGCCGACGCGCACCAACAGGGCGTGCTCTTGGGCGCGCAATTGCTCGAGGCGCTCCTCGCTGTTCTCGAGGCCGTCCAGCTCGTCGCGGGCGCGCTCGGCATAGGCCAAGACCTGCTCGACCGTGCCGCCATAGCGCCGCTTGAGCTTGTTGATCAGCTCAAGGCGCTCCTCGATGAAGTTGAGCCGCTTGGGGTTGTACTCGACCGCCTCGGCATAATCGGCCAAGTCGATGGCGAGGTCTTGGGCTTGGGCGGCCATGCCCTCGGCCACCTCCGCCCACTCGGCGAGGCTGGCGTCGATGGCGGCCAATTTGGCCAGCGCTTGCGCCACCTGTTGCAAGCGGTCTACGGCGGGCAGTTCGCCGGTGTTCTCGGCGCTCAGCAGGTTGACGGCTTGGGCGGCCAGCGTCGCCAGTTGCTCCGAGTTGCTCAGGCGCATCCGCTCGGCCTTGAGGTCGTCTTCCTCGGCGGGGTCGAGTTCGGCGGCCTCGATGTCGGCGATGTCGTCGCGCAGTTGCTCGGCACGCCGTTCGAGGGCGCGCTTGTCCGATTGCAGGGTGTTGATTTCGGCGCGCACCACCGACACATCGGCCACGATTTTGGCGATGGCCTCGCGCACGCCCATCAATTCGGCGTAGCGGTCGATCAAATCGAGGTGGTAGCGGCTGTTGAGCAACGACAGGTGCTCGCTTTGGCCGTGAATATCGACCAAGCCCGCCCCGATTTCACGTAAGACCTCCAGCGTGACCGACGCGCCGTTGACCCGCGCCACACTGCGCCCGGTGCTGCGGATTTCGCGGTAGAGCGTGACGAAGTCCTCGCCCACCTCGCCCACGAGATCCTCGCGGCGCAACAACGGCAACACCAGCCCCTTGCTGAAGCCGCGCAACGCGAACACGCCCTCGACGGTGGCCTTGTCGCTGCCGCTACGGATGAAGGCTGGGTCGGCCTTGCCGCCCAACAACAGCTCTACCGCGTCGATGATGATGGATTTGCCTGCGCCGGTCTCGCCGGTGATGACGTTGAGGCCGGGCGCGAAATCGAGCTCGAGCCGGTCGATGATGGCAAAATTCTGGATACGCAGTTCTTCGAGCATCGCACGCCGCCCCGCTGCTTACTTATACTCAAATCGCCGATACGCAAGCACGGCGATTATCCCAATCAAGACGAAAATGCCGATGGCGAACGGGCGACCGGCCAAGAACGCGCCGCCGAACCCACCGACCAGCGCCGCCACCGCCACGACGATGGGCGTGTAGCGCCCGCGCCGCTTCTGCACCGCCCGAAAGGCGGCCTCGGCCAACGCCCCGCCCGCGATGATGCCGATGAAGAAGGCCGCCAACCAAAACAACGCGATGCCGGTCAGGGCACCGAGGAAGACCAGCACCCCCGCCCCGCCCCCGACCACCGCGCCCGCAATCAGGTTGTCGTTGCCCGTGCCGGTGAAAAATTTGTCATCGACCTGCCGGACGCACTCGCGGCAACGATAGCCCACCGAGGTCGAGACCGCGCACTGGGCGCACATGTAGCGCCCGCATTTGTTGCAGCGCAGGCCGGTCTCGCGGTCAGGGTGGACGGCACAATACGTCATCGATTCATCGGTCATGTCGCTCATGGGGGTGTCTCCTCGCTCAGGAAGGCTCACTCGGGGTTGGCCGCGCCGCGTTGCACCCGCGGCTCGAACCGGTCGAGTAGGGAACGATAGAAATAATTGCGCTCGCGCATCCGCACGAACTGGCTGACGTGCTGGCTGGCCTGCACCCGCACGCGGTCGCCCGGCAACAGCTCGACCACGAACGCGCCATCGGCGGTGATGGCCAGCGTGGTGCGGTTGGCCGAAGACGGCAAGACCTCGACCGTCGCGCCCTCGCTCAGCACCATCGGCCTGTCCATGCTGAGGTGTGGGGCGGCGGGCACCACCAAGATATTTTTTAGCTCCGGCGGCAAAATCGGCCCCCCGCACGCCAGCGCGTAGGCGGTCGATCCGGTGGCGGTGGCAATCACCAGCGCGTCGGCGTTGTAGGTCGTCGTCCAGTGGCCGTCGATGTGCGTCTCCAATTGGATCATCCGCCCGACCACCTCGCCGCTGACCACGATGTCGTTGAGCGCCTCGGCTTGGGCGCGCACCGTGCCCTCGCGCAGCACCTGCGCCGAAATCATCATGCGTTGCTCGACCCAGAACGTGCCCGCCAACAACTGCCGCTCGTAGTCCGGCCAGCGCTCTGGGGCGCGCACCTCGGTCAAAAACCCAAGCTGCCCCATGTTGACCCCCAGCACCGGCACCCCGAACGGCGCACACGCTCGCGCCGCCCGCAACATCGCGCCGTCACCGCCGATGGCCACGGCCAACTGCACCTGCGACAACATCGATTGTACGCTCGGCCACTGGGAAACTCTGAGGGCGCAACGGGTGCGCCAAAACGCCGATATGGGTGGGGTCGGTCACGTGGGGTTGCCCTTCGCCTGCCGTGGTGCGCGGTCGGTCTCGCCTTCTGATACCGAGTCTACCCCCAGCGCGCCTCAGCCTCAAGCCCTGCCGTATGAGCAGCACCTCATAAGCATAGCACGAGTGTTCGTATTTCGGAACACAAACTTTTCTCATCGAACATTTAACAAAACTGACCGCAACCTTTTTGCGTTTTTTCCGACGTTATGGGCAACGGAATGACACACACAAATGAATGTCTCGTGTCAGCCGATGATGAACCTTCTGGAGGGTTTAACCAAATGTCTATCAAGCGTGTATTCATCGTGATGATGCTGGCGGCCATGATGCTGACCGGCGCCAGCCTGACGGGTGCCCAAGCGCCCGCCCCCACCGCCGCCGGTGAGTATACCGGTGTGCTGGAGAACTTGCAGGGCACCCTGTTGACCGTCTCGGGCTTGACCTTCGATGTGACCAACGTGGTGCTGGATGACGATGTGCAGTGGGCGCCGGGCGTCCTGACCGAGATCTCCTTCACCTCTGGGGCGGGTGTGCTGACGGCCAACTTCGTCGATGACGCCGACGACGGCACCGGCACCGGCTACCTGATTGGCACGCTCGAGGCCATCGACGGCGCGACCGTGACGGTCGGCGGCTTGGTCTTCGCCGTCACGCCGGACTCGTTCGATGACGACGTGACCTACGAGGTCGGGATGTTGGTCGAGGTCGATTTCGCCTTCAACGGCGGCTTGCTGAGCTCGGACGATGTCGAGGCGTGGGGCATGGACGATGCCGACGAGGCCGATGAAGAGGCCAACGAGGACGAG
>JALONY010000132.1 GCA_025454715.1 Anaerolineae bacterium | reverse complement strand
TGACCACCGACGAGGCGCGCTTCATCCGCCTGTTCTTCCAGCCGGTCTTGGTGGCGTGGGCGCTGTGGTCAACCGGCGCGTGGCAGGCGTGGTACAGCCGTTGGAAGCAAAAGCGCGCCGAAGCCCGCTGACCGGTGCCGCGATGATTGACGACCGTCTACGGCTGGGCAACCAAATTGACGCGCTGGGCATCACCTATCCCCAGTATCTGGTGATGATGGTGCTGTGGGAGGTGGACGAGGCCAGCGTCGGGGCGATTGCCGAGCGCCTATTGCTCAACACCAACACCATCACCCCCCTGCTCAAGCGCATGGAGGCGCAAGGGCTCATCGAGCGGCAACGTTCGGAGGCCGATGAGCGGCGGGTGCTGGTGCACCTGACCGAGCGCGGGCGGGCGTTGCAGGTCGAGGCCGTGACCATCCCAGAGCGGTTCGTGGCCGAGCTGGTGTCCGACTCGGCAGGACTCGAAGACCTGACGCGCCTGCGCGACACCCTAACCGCCATCATCGACCGGCTGAGCCCCGCGCCCAGCCCTGAGACCACCTGATCGTGATGGGGTGGGCGGCACCGCTCACCCCATCACGCCTGATTTCCATGCTACAATGCGGCCAAACCCGACCACACCCCAAAGGCCGCGCCCATGCCCTCCCTGCCCGACCTGCTCGACCGTTTCCCTCGCCTGACCGTCTTGGTGATTGGCGACGCCATCCTCGATGAGTACATCACCGGGCGCGCCGACCGCCTCTCGCGAGAGGCACCCGTGCCGGTCATCGAGGCGCAGTCGCAACGCGCCATCCCGGGCGGGGCGGCCAACCCCGCCGTCAACCTCGCGGCATTGGGCGCCAAAACTGCGCTCCTCAGCGTGGTTGGGGCGGACGCGCCCGCCGCCCGCCTGCGCGAGGCGCTCCAGCAGCGCGGGGTCGAGGTTGGGGCGCTGGTGGCCGACCCCGAGCGCCAAACCACCGTCAAGACGCGCATCCTCGCACAAATCGGCACCAGTTACCCCCAGCACATCGCCCGCATCGACGCGGTGCAGCGCGGTGCGCTCAGCGCGGGCAGCACCAACCGCCTGATTGATTCGCTGGCGCGCCGTGCCCGCTACGCCGACGCCCTGCTGGTCAGCGATTACCGCACCGGCGCGCTCACCCCCGACCTGATTGACGGCTTACGCGCCTGCGCGTCGTCGCCCGGCGCGTTGTTGGCCGCCGACGCCCAAGGCGATTTCGACAACTATATGGGCTTCGACCTGATGAAATGCAACGCCGACGAGGCCGCCGCCTATCTGGGGCGCCCGTTGCGCGGTCACCAGTCGTTCGCCGAGGCCGCCCGCGCCTTGTGCCAGCGCCTCGGCTTGCGGCGCGGCATGATCATCACCCGTGGTGCGGACGGGGCGACATGGGCGGACGCCCTCGGCAATGCCGGCCACGCCCCCGCCCCACGGGTCGCCGACGTGTTCGACACGGTTGGCGCGGGTGATACGGCCATCGCCGTCATGACCTTGGCGCTGTGCGCGGGCGGCACCCTCAGCGAGGCCGCCCAGCTCGCCAACCTCGCCAGCGGCATCGCGGTGCGCCACCTCGGCAATTACGCGCCCACCCGTGACGAATTGCGCGCCGCGCTTTAACCCCAATCCTAACAACCTCGCCCTGTTCGTTATGGTTGCCTTAACAGTAAGATAACTTCAGCCCCTATACTGAAGGGACTGGGCAGTCCCGCCTTTTTTCCCCCTTTAACGGAGGTTACACCCTATGCGTCGTCTCGCGTTGTTGATCGCGTTGCTGGCCGTTTTGACGGTCGGTGTCGCGAGCCAAGAAGAAACCTTTCAACTGACCCTGATTCACACCAACGACACCCACAGCGCCCACCTGCCCAACAGCTCGGGCAACGGTGGCGTGGCCATCCTCGCCTCGGTCATTAACCAAATCCGCGCCGAGGGTGGCAACACCCTGTTGGTCGATGCGGGTGACCGCTTCACCGGCACGCTGTTCCACACCACCTACGTCGGTGCCGACCAAGTGCAAATCATGAACCTGCTGGGCTATCAGGCCATGACGCTGGGCAACCACGAGTTCGACAACGGCGATGAGCCGCTGGCGGCCTTCCTCGATGGCGTCAACTTCCCGGTCGTGACCGCCAACGTCGATTTCAGCGCCGTCGAGTCGCTGGCCGACAAGGTCACCCCCAGCACCATCGTCGAGGTCGGCGGCCAACGCATCGGCATCATCGGCCTCGTGACCGCCACCACCGTCTTCAGCAGCCGCCCCAACGAGGCGCTGGTCTTCAGCGATGATTACGCGGGCGTCGTCAACGCCGAGGCCGCCAAGCTGGCCGCCGAGGGCGTCAACATCGTCATCGTCCTCACCCACACCGGTTACGGCGTGACCGACCAATTCGTGACCGCGCTGGAAGGCGTGGACGTGGTGGTCGATGGCCACAGCCACACCCTGTTCAGCAACACCTACGTCAACTCGGCGGGTCGTTACCCGTTGGTCATCGAGACCGCCAACGGCGAGACCGTCCAATACGTGCAATCGGGCGCCAACACCCAGTACGTTGGCCGCCTGAACCTGACCTTCGATGCGGCTGGCCTCGTGACCGCCGCCAACGGTGACAGCATCCTGCTCAGCCGCTACATCACCCCCGACGCCGATGCCGCCGCCCTGATTGCCGACCTGAACGAGGAAGTTCAAGCGCTGGGCGAGCAACCGACCGGTGCGACCGCCACCGAGCTGATCGATGGCCGCCGTGAAGTCTGCCGCGCTGAAGAGTGCGCGATGGGCAACATCATCGCCGACGCCATGCGCTTCGACACCGGCGCGCAAATCGCCATCATGAACGGTGGCGGCGTCCGCGCCAGCATCGAGGCCGGCGACATCACCCTCGGTGAAGTCCTGACCGTGCACCCGTTCGGCAACCTGCTGTCCAGCTTCGAGCTGACCGGCGCCAACGTGATCGCCGCGCTGGAAAACGGCGTGAGCGCCATCGTCGCCACCGACGGGGTGGTCAGCCGTGACGGCTTGGCCGGTCGCTTCCCGCAGGTCTCGGGCATCCGCTACAGCTTCGACCCCACCCAAGAAGTCGGCAGCCGCATCGTCAGCGTCGAAATCGACAACGGCGACGGCACCTTCAGCCCGATTGAGCCGGATGTGGTCTACACCATGGTGACCAACAACTTCATGCGTACCGGCGGCGACGGCTACACCGTCTTGGCCGAGCAAGCCATCGACCCGTATGACTTCGGCACCGTGGACTACGACGCCACCATCACCTACCTGAAGTCGCTGACCGAGGTTGCGCCCGTCATCGAAGGCCGCATCACCATGGTCAACGCCACCATGGCGCCGCTGGAGTAACCCCAGCCCCACCCTGCAAGACGACGCGCCCCGACCGGATTGGTCGGGGCGCGTTTTCGTTATCGTCGATGCCGTGGGCGAACTAGGCCGGTGCGGGCAACGCTTGGCCGGTCATCAGCTCGATGTCGATGAGGGCGCGCTGGGCGCTATCGCGCACCACCGGCTCGAGGTCTTGCAGCACCGCATACAAGCTGGCCACGCGGTGCGTCAGGCCAAGCTGTGCGGTGGCCTGCGCCGCCACCGGCTGCATCGACGGGTCGGAGGCGTGCAGCATCTCCATCAGGGCGTCCTCGGGGTTAATCTCGCTCATGCGCGCCCCAAAGCCCGACACCCAATCGCGCAGCCAATCGACGTTCTCGATGGCGGGCGGGCGGCGCAACAACCCGATTTGCGGGCTGTCTTGCAGGTCGCTAATCACCGTCTGAGCCGCCGAGCGCACGTACCATTGCGTATCGTCGAGGAACACGCGGTACACCTCGATGGCGCTCCACTCCGTCCGCAAGCGCCCCAGCCCGAACACCGCAGCGCGCCGCACGTCCACATCTTCCTCGCGGATGGCCTCGTACAACGTCTCGTAGCCGACATCCGGCAACAGCGCCAACGACTCGGCGGCCATTTGGCGCAAGAATTCCTTGCCGGTGGTCAAGGCGATACCCACCTGCTCATACCCGTCGGGGCCGATGGCGAGGCAGGCAGCCACCGCCGCCAGCTTCACATCCTCATCCACGTCCGAGCGCAAGGCCTTGTTCAATTGCGACAGCACATCGCCATCGCGCAGCGCGCCCGCCGCCAATGCCGACACCCGCCGCGTGACCGCGTCCGGCGCGTTCAGCGATTTGTCGAACACCTTGCGGGCGTCGGGGTCACGGCTGCCAATCAAGGCCGAGGCGAGCCGCTCACGCAAGGCCGGAAACTGCGCCGACGCGCCAAAACCCGCCCCAAGCAAGCGCAACACGCGCTCACGCCACGCCGGTTTGCCCTCTTGAAAGGCCAACCAGCGCGCCGTGTCGGTCAAGTGCGAGTAGCGCACGTCCGGCACCTGCCGCAAACGCGCCTCCACCGCCGCCTCCACCGAGCGCAAGCCCGCCAAGTACATCAGCACCTCATTGGAGCGCGGCTCTTGGCTACGCGCCACCAATGCCGCGTCGGGGGCATCGCGCCACGCCCACGCCACCAACAGGTGACGGGTGAGGCTGTGGCGGAACAAATAGCCCTCGCCCGCCTCAATCAGCAAACCGCGCTTGAACAAGCCTAAGAGCTGTTGGGCGTGCTGGCGGTTGAGCTTTTGGGCGGCGCGGGCATCCTCGGTGCTCAGGCCGGACGCGGCGGGCGGCGCGGGCGTCTTGGCAGGGGCGGGCGGGGTGCTTGGGCGGGCGTCGCCGAACAGGCTATCGAGGTCGTCGTTAGGGTCGGAGTCGCGGGGCGGCGCAGCGGCCTCGACCGGATCGGGCTCGGTCAGCGGCGCGCTCCCAACCGGCAAGTTCATGGCCAGCTCGGTCAAGCGTGACGGGGTAATCACGCCCTCGTCATGCTCCAAGACCGCGGCGCGGGTGGCCAAGCTCAGCAGGTCATCGGTCAAGCCAAACGCCTTCAACACCTCTGCGCCCCACACGCTGGTCGGGCGACCCGCCACACCCCGCGCCCCAGCCCACAATTTCGCGATGATTTGCGCGGGGGTCAGGCCGCGCCCACCCCCGTCCAGCGCCTCCAGCAACGGCGCGGGGTCGAGCGGTTTAGCGGTCGGGCGGCCACGCCCCGTATGGGCGATGTCCGGCCACGCCACCGCCCATTTTTGCGCGGCCTGCACCGTGTCTTGGTCATCCCACGGGCGCAGGTAAATCGGGGTCATGCCCGCGCCGGTCAACAAGCCTGACCCGCGCACATCCCCGGTCACCACCAAGCCGTTGCCGTCGTATTGGTCACGGAAGGCCGCCAGCCAACCGCCGACCTCGGCTTGGCGGGCGGGCGTCAGGCTGTCGAAGCCGTCCAACAACACCAGCACCCCGCCGTTTTCGAGGCGTGGGTACAGGCGGCGCGGCAAGATTTTGGCGGTGCGCGGGTGGGTTTGCTGTTGCAGGGCGCGCACCAGCGGCTCGGCGGGGTCGAGTGTGCGGCCAAAGCGCGTCGGGTAGAGGTCGCTCAGGTGCACGAGGATCGGGAGCATCCGCTGATAGGGCGATTGGCGCGCCCCCAGTGCCTCGGCACCGCGATTCTTGGCTTCTTCCTCGTGAATTTCGCGCAGGCGGTCATAAGCGCGTTGCTCGAACGACATGCGGATGCGCTGTTGCTCCAGCTTGGCCTTGGCGTCGAGGTTCTCTTCAGCGGCGCGCAATCGAGCCGCCACCGCGTCATCGCGTCCCGAGCGCGTTCAACGCAATCAGGTTGAGCGCGGTGGTGCGCCCACTGCCGGGCAAGCCCAGCAAGGCATACATCCCGCCCGCCTTGCCGAGGTCATCGATGGTCAGGGTCGGGAGGTTGTAGGGCTGATAAATCCACGGGACATCGTGCGGGCGCGGCACCACCCGAAAGATGTTGCGGTCGAGGTCATCATCGGGCGGGGCGGCAAACGGCGCGGGCGCGAGGAAGCGCGGCTCAATCGCGATTTTGGACAGCGCGACCTTCTCGCCCGCAAGGTGCGAGCGCTCCGCCTCACGCGCCAATTCCGTCACATAACGCCCCTCGGCGCTGATGCCCGCGTAGCGTTGCGCCGCTTGCACGCGCTG
>JALONY010000131.1 GCA_025454715.1 Anaerolineae bacterium | reverse complement strand
CGGTCAAAGGCTTCGATAGCGTCGGCATACAGCGCAGCCGTCAACGCGGTTACGGTCAAATCGGTATCGGAATCAAGCTCCTTCAACATCCTGTGCCAGTCGCGCAAGAGATGTCGCACGCCATCGCTGGGCGCAAAGGCACCATCGACGAAAAAGGCTCTGGCGTCCTTGCCACCCCGGATTAAGCGCCCGATCGTCTGCCAAATCGGCACGAAATGGTCACGCAGAAATGCCGCATAAATATCGTCGTCCATCCCGTTGAACGTGCGCGCTTGCAGGCGTTTTCGCCACATCCCCATGGCAGATTGCCGGACATGGCGGAGCGTGCCGAGGGTTTGGGCTTTGTGCAGGGTACGCCCATCGGGCTCGAGCCTCTGCATCAGCCAATCATTGACCGCCAGCACATGCTGGCTGAGGTCATCGGGAGGCGGGTAAGGACGAACGAGGAAAAACACAGACCCCAACAACGCCCCGTGATGCTCATCGAGGATGTTGAAGCCGCGCTGAATGGCCATCAGCGGGGCAATTAAGACCTCAGCGTTATACTCAAGTAACGATTCAACCTTGCGGGTATGCAGATACGGGGCGTCGTCGGTGATGGTCTCGTCATCGGCCACCAGCCGGAGTACCCGCCCCTTAAAGGCAGGAATTGCCTCCATGGTCTCCAACACCACCCTACTCTGGTCATAACTATTGACCACCAGCAACACGCGGCGCGGCGCTTTCGGGTCACGTGTGACCCAATGGTTCAGCTCTTGCTCGATGAGCGAATGTACCCCGGGCGCGCTTTCGGCCAGCCCTTTGACCATTGCGCGCAAATTGTTGTATTTTTGCCCCTCACTCCCCCCGCCAGAGATGCGTATCGCCTTATCTCGGTGCATGACAGGGTGATAGGTGAGGGTGATGTCGGGCATAGCTGGCCTTGCTGGCCGTAGGATGGCATCGGGTGGGCGCTTCAGGTTGAACTGTGTCGAGCCCGGGAGCCAACTGGTCGCAGAGGTCAGCAAAACGTGCGGCCCCACCCAGCCATATTGATCCTCATACAAACGTGAAAGGTTGACCAAGAGCCAACGCCCAATCCCTCGGCTTTGGCTCAGATAAAACGCACCACCATCGGTAGTACCCTGCACGATCAAGCGCAACCCCAACGGATTATCCAAGGGTGGGGTCGGCATCAGGGCGCGCACCGTCTCGCTGGGCAAAAAATCACCCCCATCGAACCTGCCCAATTCTTGCTCGATCCATGCTTCATGACTGGTGATGCGGTTAAATCGACGGATTAACGCCGCCAACGTCAATACCATGTCCAAACGATGCGCCGCTTTCCCAAGCATCGTATGGTTTGCGCGCAGGTTAAAACGGGTCATCAGCCACTGACGAAGTTCTCTCGTCAGCCCCCTATCACCAGATGGGTTCGCCAGCAAGCGGCTGACCCATCCTGCCAAGGGATGGTCAGAATGACGTTTGTCGTCTTCCATCAGCCGTTGAATTTCGGTCTTGAGGGCATCGGTGTGCCGCTTCTGAGAGACTTTGTCCCGCGTCTCAACAAAGGCCTTCACCAGCCATTCTGCCAGCCGATAACTCAAGCTCGATGGCGTGTGCTGACGCCCAGCGACCCAAGATTTCACCCCTTTGTGTTTCTGGAGCAAGCGGTAGGCATGGTTCGCGAGGATATTGGTCTGGTCTTCGAGGTTTGTCAGCCGGTTAAACGTCGCTTCTCCTGCCCGCGAACGCTTACGTCCCCTGCTGTGCAGAGTCAGCCGCTCACGCAACCAATCGAGAAAGGCATTGTCACTGCCCACCATCGGATCGGATGGCGAAAAAGTGGTGTCCCAACGCACTTGAACACTGTCGGCCTCATCGACAATCACCACATCGCTCAGGCGGTAGACCGCCTCCAATAAGCGGGTCGCCGACCCACCCACCCCATCGGGCGCAGCAGAATAAAGCAAGCTTTGGGGGTTCACCACCCACACCTGTGCATCCACAGCCTCACGAGCAGCGCGGTGCACCGGGCAGATGGGTTTGAGCGGACAACGAAAGGTCTTTTCTTCCCCATCGACGATTTGTTTGAGCGAATCGCACGGTTCTTCACCGGGCGGGATGGGGTCATGCAACGCACCGCTCAGCGCACAAGGCGCAACCAACCAATCGACGGCGGGCGGGTGAACGGTTCTCGGGACGAATAAGCGCTCCTCAGACAACGCCTCGGACTCGGCCATACCATACTTGCGAGCGTGGTCGGCGCGCTTGCGCCCCAAGACCGGAGCGGCTCGTACCCCCATTTGGCGCAACCACTGTGCAAAGCGCAATGTTTCGACAACCGTCGTCATCACCACAGAGACGTGATGCCCATGTTGTGCCAAATGCACCGTTAGCACCCAAATCAACGACGACTTGCCCGCGCCCAACATCCCGACCAGATGGAACAAGCCGTCCAGAGTCAACACATCCGTCAGGTGATAGCCGGCCTCAGGATGCGCGCCAGACAGCTCCAAATTCTTGATGCGCTCCGCCCACCGCCGCGATGTCAAACCCAACTCAGCCTCGCGCTGGTCTAGCCCCTCAGCCGTTCGCAAGAGATCTGCCAACGTAACCGTTATGGGCACCCGTTCGGTGCGTGTCGGCAAGGCGCGTTTGGCGGTCTGTTTCACCGCATGATTGGCCAGCGCAGGCGTCAGCGTCACAGCCTCTAAGACCTCTCCATGGCTTCGCCGTATCTTAAACTGATACGTCCCAGCCGATGCCCACGGTAAAGCAGGCTTGTCATCGGGGTCATAAAATGCTTGACAAAGCGCTTGATACGCCGCTTTACGCGCATGAAAATCAGGGAAATAGGGTTTAATTGCCGACATCCACCCCATGTCGCCCTGCAAAGTCACGTCGTATAGGCGCAGGCTATCAGGGAGCTGGCGGTACCACGTACAACATGTTTTCCATGCCGCATGGCTGTCCAAATGCCGCAAGCGACGACGCAATGACAAACACATCCGGCGCGCTTCAGCCGAGTCGTTCAAACCCGCAATGCAGTAACCCGAAACCAACGTCCAACAATCTTCGACCGGGCGTTGTGCGGGCGACTCAATCAAGCGTTCCGCGAGGTACAAGACAGCCTCAAACTCGAACAGTTTGGCGTAGTCGGCTTGAACCCAATCGGTTGGCGCACCACCCTGTGCCTTGGTCAGCCGTATCAGCTCTGCCCACACGTCAACCATCAGCCCACCACCTTACGCACATCGCGCAACAGCTCCTGAGCAAAACGCACATCTTCGTTTTTGGCACGTTTCCAGTGGTTCTTGAAACGATTGAGATAGTCGCCGTCTTTGCGGTGCTGCGGAAAGACCACGAAGGCTTTATCCCACGCAGGCACGGTCAAAAAGGGTTTCATGGTGCGGCCTAAGCGCGCCGAATCGTTGTGGTCTTTCATGTCCACGGCCCACTTTTTGCCACTAGGCAACACGATACGCATATCGTAGGCGTCGAAGCTGGGGAACAGCTCACAACGCACCCCGTGGGTTTTTACCAGTTCATCACGTAGGCTGAGCAGAGTCACCTCTGGCGCAACGACATACCGCTGAATGCCCTCGGTCGTGCGGGACAGTGCGGGGTCATACTCGCGCCATACCAATCCCTCAAACCCCTCGCCACACACCGCTTTACACACCCCACCCCGATGACAAAACGGGGTATCCCCCACCCAAGCCAACGTCCAGCCACAATGAGGGCAAACAGCAACCCAATCTCGCCCGTGATGCCTTCTGATACACGCCACAGGTATCGGCTCGAAACAACGGCGTAGCAGGTGACGTATCACGGGTGGCCAGAGACGATTGAGCTGAATATCAGCCACCACATCATCCAAAATGGGATGCGAAATCAAAAATTCACGCATCGCGCTATACAGGTCGGCATCACCGAGACCACGGCAGACCTCGTGCAGCTCGCGAAACACCGCATCCTGCATTTCAAGCCGCAAATCCCCTACCTCTGACAGACTCGCGCCGAGTTCTTCACAAAATTCGGTCGTTACAGCGTCTACGAGGAGCCTTTTATCCGCCCATTCATCAGGCACACCAACCCCCCACTCGGCCAACGGCTGGTGCAACCACGCCACCAAGCTCGCAAGCGTCAAGGGTGGAACCACGCCTTGGCTATGGCACACGAAGCTGAGCTTCTCCCACCCTGTGCGCAACGTTGGGTTCAAATATGTGACGGCAGATGGTTGCTCTCGGTAGATGGCCGCAAATTGCTGCATCAGCCCAACCGCAAACAATGTCAAAATTCCCTTAATTTTTTCCTGTTCTTGCATTATAACCACCTCGTTTATCCGATAGAGACAGGATAAACTCAGTATAGCAAACAAAATCCCCATGTTTGTGGGGATTCAAAAGTCAATTTCATCATGGATATTCTCTTCCCCACCCAAACAAAAACCCCCGCCACCCTTCTCGGATAGCGGGGGTTTCGTCTCAACCGCCCTACTCGCAGGCCAAGCCCAGCGGCGTCGGCAACCCGTCGATGCTGCGCGTGTTTTTCTCGCGCTGGTACGCCTCGAGGCCGTCTTCCCCCTTCACGTCCCAATACCGCGTCAGCGTGTCGCGTTGCCCCTCATACCCATACAACGGCACCGCATACCCACACGCGGTCTGCACCGTCGCGATGTCGGCCACGATGATTTGCCGCACCCCGCTGTGAACCGTGAAATGCCGCACCAGCTCCGGCCATTCCGCCGAGTCCGGCAACACCACCCGCCCCGTCCCGAACAACCGCAAAATCTTCGGCGCGCCGTCGAACGCACAAAACATGAACGTGATGCGCCCATTCTCGTGCAAGTGCGCCGAGGTCTCGTTGCCGCTACCGGTCAAATCCAGATACGCCACCCGCTTGGGCGACAACACCCGAAACGAATCCAACCCCTTGGGCGATAGGTTGACGTGCCCCTCAGCGCTCAGCGGCGCGCTCGCCACGAAAAACATCTGCTGATGCGCGATGAACGCCTGCAATTCCTCGGTGATGTCGTCGTAATACTTGGCCATCGCTCCCCTCCCACGGGTTTATACGGTGATGTCAGCATAGCCCGCAGCATCGTTCACGGCAAGCACAATCGCAGGCCAATCCGCTCGCTTATAGGGGCTTACAGCGGCTTCAACCCCGCCTCGATTTGCGCACGGCGCGGCTCGAGGAACGGCGGCAACGCCAGCCGCTCGCCCAGAGACTCCAGCGGCTCATCGGCATGGAACCCGGGGCCGTCGGTCGCCAGCTCGAACAAAATGCCGCCCGAAATGCGAAAATACAACGACTTGAAGTAAAACCGGTCAACCTCACCCGAGTTCGGCACCCCAAACCCGCTCAACCGATCCAGCCAATAGGCTTGTTCCTGCTCATCACGCAACCGAAACGCCACATGATGCACCCCACCGTGCCCCAAGCGCGCCCGCCCGAGTTTGGGTTGCTCGTACACGTGCAATTCCTTGCCCGCACCGCCCCCGTCCATCTCATAAATCGCGATGGTCTGGTCGGGCTACCGGCACGCCCGCACCATCCCATACCTCACCCTCGAACGGCGCGCCGCCGTCATCGACCAAGGTCAAGCGTTGCCCCTCAGGGTCATAAAACCGCAAGCGCAACCGCCCATCAAAGCTCTCGATTCCCTGATGCGTGACCCCATGCGATTCCAGCCGCCCCGCCCAATAGTCCAACGCAGCCCGCCCGCTCACGCGAAACAACGTGTTGACGATGCTGTCCGTCCCGCGCACGTCCGGCGGCGTCTGCGGCCAATCGAAGAACGTCATGTCCGTCCCGGGCGTCCCCAGCTTGTCGGCGTAAAACAAGTGATAGGCCGTCACGTCGTCTTGGTTGACCGTTTTCTTGACCAGCCGAAGCCCCAAAACCGTGGTGTAAAACTGGAGGTTGCGCTTCGCGTTGCGCGTCACCGCCGTGACGTGGTGTATCCCGTGCAAATCCATCATCAGACCTTTCCGTCGCTCGTTACTGCCTCGTTTCTCCTCAGACGCGCCACCCCCCGCCAACGTTACGGGCGCGCCACCCCCACCGTATCCCGAACCATCAACGTCGCGCTCACCAACATCGTCAGCGCAGGCATTTCGGGCATCTCATACCGGTCACGCAGCAAACGCACCGCCAACCGCCCCAACAACACCTTATCCACCCGCATCGTCGTCAATTGCGGCGTCAGCTTTTGGGCGATGTCGATGTCGTCGAACCCAATCACCGACACATCCCGTGGCACATCCCGCCCCACATCCCGCGCCGCCTGCAACACCCCCAACGCTACCTCGTCGTTACACGCAAAAATCGCCGTGATTTGCGGCGACCGCCGCAACAGTGCAATCGTCGAGTGATAGCCCACGTCTCGCGTCAACAACCCGTCCTCGATATACACATCCCCAATCCGATGGTTTTTCAGGGCGCGCAAATACCCCTTACGCCGCTCGCGAATGCTCGGATACCCGTCCACCATGCTCCCGACCAGCGCAATATGCCGGTGCCCCTGCTTCACCAGATAATCGACCGCCGAGTACGCCCCGTTGATGTTGTCCGTCAGCACGCTGTCGAACGGCATCCCGGGCGCATAGGCATCAATCAGCACCACCGGCTTGTCTACCCGCTTGCGGATGTGCTTGATGGTGTCGCGCAAGAACGTCCCCATCACCAACACCCCGTCCACCTGCTTGTCCAGCAACATCGGCGGCATCGCCACCGGCTTGTTCAGCGCGTCCACCGCCATGTTCGCCATCATCAAGCTCAAGCCCAGTTGCTGGCTCTCGCGCTCTATCCCCGCCAACACATGCGAGTAAAACGGGTTGGCCGTCATCGTCTCGCCGTGTTCAATCTTGCCCACCGCCCCCACCACCGCCAACCCCGACTCGGGGCGCACCGATGAACGCGCCTGATGCTGATAGCCCAGCATCGCCGCCGCTTGCAGCACCCGCGCCCTCGCATCCTCTGAAACGTTCACACGGTTGTTCAACACATTGGATGCGGTTCCAAGCGACACCCCCGCTTTACGCGCCACATCCCGCAACGTTGCACGCTCATTCATCATGCGTATTACCTCCAAGATAACGACAGTCATCCGTTTGTGTGTCGATAAGTGTATCATATTTTGTTCAATGAACAAAACTCGTTTTTTCTCATTTGTACACTGAACAATAATGCGCTATCCTATCATCTGAGCGATGAAAGTGTGAAATGTGTGAGTTTTAACGGTTTGTTGTTTAACTATTGACTTATGGGAGCGCTCCCAGTATAGTTGAACAAGGTTGAAACGCCACACGCGGCGACGCCCCCTAAAAAATGCACGTCCGGCGTCACGTCACAGCACCCCTTCAACCGCACGATTGGCCTTAGTAGTAAGGAACAAGATAATGTCAAGAAAGCCCCTTTTCAGCGTCATGATGGTTCTCGTCCTCGCCTTGGTGGTTGGTGCCGTTCTGCCCACCGCCGCCCAAGAGAAGGTCACCATCACGTGGTTCGTCGGTCTCGGCACCGGCACCAACTCCGAACAAATCGCCATCCAAGAGCAAGTCGTGGCCGACTTCAACGCCAGCCAGAGCGAAATCGAGCTGGTCTTGAACATCGCCGCCAGCAACGAAACCTCGCGTGACACCCTCAGCACCCTGTTGGCCGCGGGCACCCCGCCCGACATCGTCGGGCCGGTCGGCGTGGCGGGCTCGAACTCGTTCGCCGATCAATGGGCCGACGTGCAGCCCTTGGTTGACGCCGCGGGCTTCGACCTCAGCGTCTTCGACCCCGCGCTGGTCGAGCTGTACCGCAACGCCGACGGCACGCTGGGCGGCCTGCCCTTCGCCGTCTACCCGGCGGTCACCTACTACAACACCGACCTGTTCGACGAGGCCGGCCTCGAGTACCCGCCCGCCGAGTTCGGCGCGCCCTACGTCCTCGATGGTGAGGAAGTGCCGTGGAACTATGACACCGTGGCCGAAATCGCCAAGATCCTGACCGTCGATGCCAACGGCAACGACGCCACCAGCCCCGACTTCGACCCCGCCGCCATCGAGCAATTCGGCGTCAACTTCCAATGGGCGCGTATCCGCCTGATCTGGACGAACCTGCAACCGTCGAGCTACTACGACGCCGCCACCAACACCATCAACGTCCCCGACGAGTGGCGCGCCGCCAGCCAATGGTACTGGGATCGCATTTGGGTCGATAACACCGCCCCCAACGCCACCTACGCCGCCAGCGAAGTCCTGCAACCCAGCGCCTTTGCCTCCGGCAACCTCGGCATCTCGATCGTCCCGCTGTGGTACACCTGCTGCCTCGATAGCAGCGTCGGCAACTTCAACTGGAACATCGCGCCGGTTCCGGCCTCGTTCGACGGTGAGCAAAACGTCGCCATGGACGCCGACACCTTCCGTATCGTCGATGCCTCGCCCAACAAGGACGCCGCCTTCGTCGTCTTGCAATATCTGGTGAACGACGCCGCCCCGACCCTCGCCACCGCCTACGGCGCCTTCCCCGCGCTGCCCGCCGCGCAAGACGCTTGGGTCGAGTCGATCAGCACCCGCTACCCGCTCGACATCAACTGGTCGGTCGCCGGTGCCAGCTTGGCCTACGCCAACCCGGGCCCCCTGCACCACGAGACCAACGTCCCCAACTACACGCAGGCCTATGACCGCGAGTTCTCGCTGCTCTCCCTGATCGAGAGCGACAGCGGCGCGACCATCGACCTCAACGCCGAAATCGACCTGTTCGAGGCTGACGTGCAAGCCATCGTCGGCGCCCCGACCGAGTAACCACCGACCACCCGCACCACCCGAAGGGAACCGCCTCAGCGCGGTTCCCTTCACACCCCGCACCACCACCCCCATTGTTTGTTTTGTCAGGAGCTTATGTCATGTCCGCAGCCGACCAGTCCCGCGCCGCACCAGCCTCGTCGAAGGCGCAAATCACCGAACGCCGCCGCAGTGATTTGGCGCGCCAGCAGCGCATCTGGGGCTGGATATTCTTGTCGCCGTGGCTCATCGGCTTCACCATTTTTACAGCCGTCCCCATTTTCGTCTCCCTGATTTTTACCTTCATGGAGTTCTCGCTTTCCAGCGACGCCGCCCCCCGCTTCATCGGCCTCGACAACTGGATTAAGCTCTTCAATGACCCCGTCGCCATCAATGCCCTCGGCGTCACCTTCCGCTTCGCCCTGATTGCCGTCCCCGTCGGCATCATCTTGCCGCTGGCCATGGCCGCCCTGCTCAATTCCAAGCACCTCGTCGGCAAAATCTTGTGGCGTCCGCTCTACTACCTGCCCTATATGGTGCCCGCCATCTCGTCCATCTTCATCTGGCAAGCCTTCCTCAACGGCCAAACCGGCTGGCTCAACCGCGTCCTGCGCGGCATCGGCATCCAAGAGCCCCCCAACTGGTTCCAGAACGAGAGCACCATTTTGTTCGCCTTCCTGCTCATGGGCGTATGGGGCATCGGCAATTCCATGCTCACCATGCTGGCCACCATGCAAGGCGTCCCCACCGAGCTATATGAGGCTGCCGAGGTCGATGGCGCAGGCGCGTTTACCAAGTTCCGCAGCATCACCCTCCCGATGATTTCACCGGTGATTTTCTACAACCTCGTGCTGTCGGTCATCGGCATCATGCAATATTTCGTCGTGCCCTACGTCATTACCCGCGGCACCGGCAACCCCAACAACTCGGCCTACTTCTTCAACATGCACCTCTACAAAACCTCTTTTACGTTCTTCGACATGGGCTATGGCTCTACCCAAGCATGGTTCATCTTCATCATCGCGCTCGTGCTGACCGTCGTCCTGTTCGGCACCTCGCGCCGGTGGGTCTATTACGCAAGCGGAGAATAAACCCCATGGCCTCCATTACCCAGCCCAGAATCTCACCGGCGGTCAACACCTCGCCGTTCTACAGCGCCCAGCTCCGCAAGTTCGCCGTCAAGGCGATGGTCACGATGCTGGCCTTGCTCGTCGCCATCGCCTACCTGCTGCCGTTCGGCAACATGGCGCTCATCTCCATCAAAAGCGCCGACCAAATCTCGGGCAGCACCGATAACAACATCCTCCCCCTCTCGCCCCAGCTCTACGAATACGAGGGCGAATCCTACGAGGTCTACAACATCCCCCAAGCCGATGGCACCGTCGCCCAATGGGCGCTGGTCGATAAAGGTCGCCAAAGCAGCGGCTTCATCGACCCCGCCAACCCCGAGGCTGGCCTGATCGAGTGGCAAGGCAGCTGGCGCACCCTCGAGTCGGTCTATGTCTATGACCCCCACCCCGAGAATTTCGCCGAAGCGTGGGATTTAATCAACTTCCCCCGCCTGTTCTTCAACACGCTGTTCATCGCCGTGGTCGGCATGATTGGCACGCTGTTGTCGAGCATCTGCGTGGCCTACGCCTTTGCCCGCTTCCCCATCCCGGGCAAAAACGTGATGTTCCTGATCTTGATTGGCACCATCATCCTGCCCAGCCAAGTCACGCTCATCCCGACGTACGCCTTTTTCGCCAGCATCGGCTGGACGGGCACGTGGCTACCGCTCATCGTCCCGCACTTCTTCGCCAATGCCTACAACGTCTTCTTGCTCCGCCAGTTCTTCATGACCCTGCCGCGTGAGCTGGACGAGGCCGCCATGATTGACGGCGCAGGCCCCTTCCGTGTCTTGATGGCCATCATCATCCCGCAATCGTGGCCAGCCATCATCTCGGTCGGGCTGTTCCACTTCATCTTTGCGTGGAACGACTACTTCGGCCCCCTGATTTACCTGCTGGGCAAGCCCGACCTCGTGCCCCAAGCCACGTCCATCATGGCCATGGTGCTCCCCTTGCTGATTTTCGTGCTCGCCCAGAAAATCTTCATGCGCGGCGTGGTCGTCACCGGCGTAGACAAATAAGCACCACCCCCTGCCCTTCTTCAAAACCGATGCTGACGCATGGTCGAGCGGCTTTTGCCCTCCCCGTGCGTCAGCATCGCCAAAAACAATGACAGGAATTTCACGCATGACCCGTAGATTATTAGCCCTCATTCTGCTCCTGCTGGCGTCCTTCTCCTCATCCATTGCCCAAGACCCCAGCGACAACACCCTGACCGTAGACGCCAGCCAATCCCTCGGCACCATCAGCCCCTACGTCTACGGCTCCAACATGAACCTCTATACCATCATCCCCGCCGCCCTGATGGAAGAAGCCCAAGCCCTCGGTCTGCGGTACATGCGCTTCGGCGGTGGTGATACCGACATCCTCGACCTCCGCAACAACATCATCGACCTGTTCGTGCTCCAAGCCCGCGCCGTCGGTGCAGAGCCCGCCTTGTCGGTGCGCCTATTGGGCGGCACCCCCGAAAAAGCCGCCGAAATCGTCCGCTATGCCAACATCACCAAAGGCTACGGCATCAAATATTGGAGTATCGGCAACGAGCCCAACCTGTTTGTCGCCCTGATGGATGTCGAGACCTACACCACTACCGACCTCAACACCCAGTGGCGCGCCATCGCCGAGGCCATGCTGGAGGTCGATCCCGAAATTATCTTCGTCGGCCCCCTCGACGCCCAAGGCAACGACTGGATGATCGACTTCCTGCGCGCCAACGGTGACCTGCTGGGCTATGTCGCCATCCACCGCTACCCCTACCCGGGCTTTGGGGCGGGCAGCGGCGCCGATACCGACAGCCTGCGCGACATCAACGACGAATGGGACACCAGCATCCCCAACCTGCGCGCCCTCATCCGCGACATCACGGGGCGTGATATCCCCATCGCCGTGACCGAAATCAACTCCAAAACTCGGCCAACAGCGTCGGCGCGCCCGCCGCCCTCGACTCGTTCTATAACGCCCTCTGGCTGGGCGATGTGCTCGGTCGCCTCATCCGCAACCAAGTCGAAATCGTCGCCTATTGGGACGTGCAAGGCGGCCCCAACCGGGGCTGGGGTTTGCTAGGCACCAACAGCATCCGCCCGACCGCCAATACCTACTACATGTACCGTCATTTCGGCACCGAGTTACTCGACGCCAGCTCCACCACGCCCGATGTCACCGTCTACGCCGCCCAACGTGAAGACGGAGCCGTCACGCTGATGGTCGTCAACCTCGGCCCGACCGACGCCCAAACCACCCTC
>JALONY010000130.1 GCA_025454715.1 Anaerolineae bacterium | reverse complement strand
TCGGCGTGGGCGGGGTCGATGGCGATGCCCAGCAACCCGCGCTCGGCCAATGAATCGACCGGCAGGCTGATGACCGGCTCGGCTTGCAGCACGCCCTCGGGCGAGACCACCCGCACGTTGCCGCTAACCTTCTCGGTATAGAACAAGCGGCCATCGGGGGCGAAAGCCAACGCCACCGGATAATCGGCATCTAGCAACTTTTCGACGGTGTAGGCCACACCGCCGACGCTCAGGCGGGCGGGTTGGGCGGCGGGCGAGAGCGTGAACACCGCCAGCAGCCCGACAAACATCATGACTCGGCGCATGGGGCGCGTCCTTCGGTCTTGTCGTCGGTGATGAGAACACTCATTATAGCCGCCTCTATGCAACTTGACACATGCCCTCGCCGAGCCGTATACTATATTTTACGCATCTTCCCAATTAGGTGCGTTCTGGCTCTGACATGAGACACCCACAACCTTACGGTCAATTTCACACCCCAATTGTCCGGCTGACAGCGGTTTAGCCCAAAACCGCCTTTTTGTGTCTCTATAGGCCGTCAGCGCGCATCCGGTCGGCGCAGCGTTCCCAAAGTAAGGAGCGGAAAACGTTGAATAACGAGTATTTCAACACCAAAAACTACGCCCGAACGATGGACGTTCAGGACTTGCCCTCCCTGATCGACATCCAGCTCAAGTCGTTTCAATGGTTCCTGAGCGAAGGTCTGCTGGAACTGTTCGACGAAATCAGCCCTATCGAGAGCTATAACGGCAACCTCAGGCTGTATTTCCCCTCCAACAGCGCCGAGTCGCAGCAGTTCGGTCTCGAGTTTTGGTTCGACGAGCCAAAATACGACCGCGACCTGTGCTTGGAGCGTGACCTGAGCTACGCCGCGCCGTTGTATGCCCGTGTGGCGCTGGTCAACAAAGAGGCCGGCGACGAGGTTTCCATTTCGGAAATCTTCATGGGCGAGTTCCCCATCATGACCGACAAAGGCACGTTCATCATCAACGGGACGGAGCGCGTGGTCGTCAGCCAGCTCATCCGCTCGCCGGGCGTGTATTTCGAGGCCGAGGAAGACCGCACGACCGGTCGGCGTATGGCGGCGGCCAAGCTCATCCCCGACCGCGGGGCGTGGATGGAGTTCGAGACGCGCAAAAACGACGCGCTGGTCTTGAAAACGACGCGCTGGTCTTGAAGTTCAACCGCAAGCGCACCGTGCCGGTCACGGTGTTGTTGCGCGCCATGGCGGCGGTGCAAGACGCCTCGGAAAAGCTGGGCGTCGAGTCGCCCATCAAGCTGGGCACCAATGAAGAAATCATTGCGCTCTATGCCGACATCGACACCGACCCCGACCACCATTACCTGAAGAAGACTCTGGAGCAAGAGCCGGACTGGACGAAGGAAGGTCGCAAAGACCTGCCCATCGCCGAGCAGGCCTTGATCGAGTTCTATAAGAAGATGCGCCCGGGCGACCCCCCGACCCTCGAGAACGCCCGCGAGTATCTGGAACAGCAACTGTTCGACCAACGCCGCTACGACCTCGAGCGCGTCGGGCGGTACAAGCTGAACTACCGCCTCGGCCTGAGCGAGACCATCCCGCAGGCGGTACGCACCATCACCAAGCAAGATGTCATCCGCTTGATTATGCGGATGATCAACATCAACAACGGGGTGCTCAACCCCGACGACATCGACCACCTCGGCAACCGCCGCGTCAAGACGGTGGGCGAGCTGATCCAGAACAAGCTGCGCGTGGGCTTGCGCCGCGCCGAGCGCGTGATTAAAGAGCGTATGTCGGTGAAGGAGCAAGACAACCCGACCCCGGGCACGCTCATCAACATCCGCCCAATCGTGGCGGCCATCCGCGAGTTCTTCGGCTCGTCGCAGTTGTCGCAATTCATGGAGCAGACCAACCCGCTGGCCGAGCTGCGCCACAAGCGCACGCTGTCGGCGCTGGGGCCGGGCGGTCTGCGGCGTGAGCGCGCAGGCTTCGACGTGCGCGACGTGCACCACAGCCACTATGGGCGCATCTGCCCGATCGAGACGCCGGAAGGCCCGAACATCGGCTTGATTGGCCGCCTCGCCAGCTATGCCCGCGTCAACGATTACGGCTTCATCGAGACGCCGTACCGCCGCGTGCTCAAGAACCTGCCGCTGGACGATGCGCGGTTGGTCGGGCGCAAGGCGCGTGAGGACATCGAGACCAAGGGCGGCGACACCATCGTCGAGGCCGGTGCGGTCATCGACGAGGACGCCGTGAAGGCGATGCGCCGGAGCCAAATCAAGGAGGCGCCGGTGGTGCCGTTCTTGACCGGCGAGACGATTTACCTGAGCGCGGACTCCGAGGACAACTTCGTCATCGCGCAGGCCGACACCCCGGTCGATGAGCTGGGGCAGGTGGCGGTTGACCGCGTGTCGGCGCGCCTGAACCAAGACTTCAAGATGCTGCCCGCCGGTCGGGTCGATTACATCGACATCGCCCCGCGCCAAATCGTGGGCATCAGCGCCGCGCTCATCCCGTTCTTGGAGCACGACGACGCCAACCGCGCCTTGATGGGCTCGAACATGCAGAGCCAAGCGGTACCCTTGCTCGACCCCGATATCCCCATCGTCAGCACCGGCATGGAGGCCGCCGCCGCGCTCGACAGCGGCCAAATCTTGAAATCGACGGTGGACGGTGAAGTGGTCAGCGTGCGCGGCGATTGCGTCGTGGTGCGCGACGGCGAAGGCGTACTCCACACCTTCACCCTGCGCAAATATCAGCGCAGCAACCAATCGACCTGCATCGACCAAAAGCCGATTGTCCGCAAGGGGCAGCAGGTCAAGGTCGATACGGTGCTGGCCGACAGCAGCTCGACCTATCACGGCAGCCTCGCGCTCGGCCACAACGTGCTGGCCGCGTTCATCTGCTGGGACGGCGGCAACTACGAGGACGCCTTGCTGATTAGCGAGGAGATGTTGCGCCGCGACAAGTTCACCAGCATCCACATCGAGAAGCACGAAGTGGAAGCGCGTGAGACCAAGCTGGGCAGCGAAGAAATCACCTACGACATCCCCAACGTCGGTGAAGAGGCGCTCAAAGACCTCGACGAGTACGGCATCGTCCGTATCGGTGCCGAGGTCGGCCCCAACGACATCTTGGTCGGCAAGATTACCCCCAAGGGCGAGCGCGAATTGTCGCCCGAGGAAAAGCTCTTGCGCGCCATCTTCGGCGAGCAGGCGCGTGAGGTCAAGGACTCGTCGTTGCGCCTGCCGCACGGTGAGCGCGGCAAGGTGGTCGATGTCAAGACCTTCACCCGTGAGGAGCACCGCGACTTGCCCGCTGGGGTCGAGAAGATGGTGCGCGTGGGCGTGGCGCAACGCCGCAAGCTCACGGTCGGCGACAAGATGGCCGGTCGTCACGGCAATAAGGGCGTCATCAGCCGTATCGTCAGCATCGAGGACATGCCCTACCTCGAGGATGGCCGTCCGGTCGAAATCATCCTGAACCCGACCGGCGTCCCCGGGCGTATGAACCTCGGGCAGGTCTTGGAATTGCACCTCGGCTGGGCTGCCGACCGCTTGGGCTTCCGTGCGATTACGCCGGTGTTCGACGGCGCGACCGAGGACGACATCCGCGCAGAGCTGGGGCGTGCTTGGATGATCGACCATGCCGAGCGCGTGATTACCCTGCGCGCTTGGGAGTGGATTAAGCAGTTCGAGTATGGCGAGGAAGACCTCGAGGACGATGAGGAAGTCCGCCGCCTGTACACCTACGAGTGGCTGAAGGACAGCGGGCGCTACGACACGACCCTGCTGGCCGAAAACCGCATCTATCGCCGCCGTGCGGTGCTGGCCGAGTGGCTGCGCGAGCAGGGCTACGACCCCGAAGACGTGTTGATTTACGAGAGCCAGAGCGTGCCCGCGGCGCGCCGCGAGTTCATCGAGGTCAACGCCCTACAGGTGTCGTTGCGCGAGTGGACGAAGGCGCACGCGCCCAAGATTGCCGCGCAAATCCCCGCCGACGCCGACACCGAGACCCTGTATACCTACGCCAACCGCGCCATGTTCAGCACCGGCGTGCCCCTGCCGCACTACGGCAAGATGACCTTGTACGATGGTCGCACCGGCGAGGCGTTCGACAACTCGGTCGCGGTCGGGTTCGTGCACATGCTCAAGCTGGCGCACTTGGTCGAAGACAAGGTACACGCCCGCAGCACCGGCCCCTACAGCCTCGTCACCCAGCAACCGCTGGGCGGTAAGGCGCAATTCGGTGGCCAGCGCCTCGGTGAGATGGAAGTGTGGGCGCTGGAAGCCTACGGCGCGGCCTACACCCTGCAAGAGATGCTGACGGTCAAGTCGGACGACGTGCAAGGGCGCATCGCCACCTACGAGGCCATCGTGAAGGGCGAGAAGATCCAAGACCCGGGCATCCCGTCCAGCTTCCGCGTGTTGGTCAAGGAGCTCCAGAGCCTCGGCCTCGCCGTCGAAGCCATCACCGAGGACGGTGAGGTGTTGACGTTCGGCAAGGAAGACGACCAACGCGAGGCCAAGCGCCAACAAGCGCAATCGACCTACACCCCGCCGACGCCGGAGAGCTTGGACTAACTGCCCAAGCCAAAAGCCGGTTTCGTCTGGCAAAGTATATGAACTTGAACGGGCGGCCTGCGATGGGTCGCCCGTTTTGCTTGGGGTTGGGCGTATAGTAAAGAAGCCATAGGCTTTTACCCATCCCAGAAACTGGAGGACTCTTCCCGATGTCTGACTCGTTGTGGAACTCAGTCGATGCCTACATCGCCGCGCACCTGTTGCCGCCCGACCCGCTGTTGGACGGTGCGTTGGCCGCCAGCGATGCGGCAGGGTTGCCGCCCATCAACGTCGCGCCCAACCAAGGGAAGTTGTTGTACGTGCTGGCCAAGTCGATGGGCGCTCGCCGAATCCTCGAGGTCGGGACGTTGGGCGGTTACAGCACGATTTGGCTGGCGCGTGCCCTGCCCGCCGATGGCCGCCTCATCACGCTGGAGCTCGACCCGACACACGCTGAGGTCGCCCGCGCCAACCTGACCCGCGCTGGCCTGACCTTTCAGACCGAGGTGCGGGTGGGTGCCGCCGTCGAGAGCCTCGCGGCCTTGCACGCCGAGGGGGCTGAGCCGTTTGACCTCGTGTTCATCGACGCCGACAAGCCCAACAACGTGCCGTATTTCGAGTGGGCGTTGCGCCTGACGCGCCCGGGGTCGCTCATCCTCGTCGATAACGTGGTGCGCGATGGGGCGGTCATCGAGTCCGACAGCCCCGATGAGCGCGTGCACGGGGTGCGGCGCTTGTTCGAGCGCGTCGCCCGTGAGCCACGGGTGACGGCCACCGCCGTGCAGACGGTGGGCGGCAAGGGCTACGACGGCTTGTTGCTGGCGGTGGTCAACCCCGATTAGGGACGCCACGCCAGCCCGTAGATGCGCGCTGGTGCCAAATCGCCCCCCTCGAACTGGTAGAGCGTGGTCAGCGTGCCGGTCTCGGCATCGACGCGCACCAGCCGGTGGCCTATGACGACCGATAAATCACCGTCCGGCATCCACGCGAATGGGAGCGGGTTGCCGAAACTGGTCGTCAGGGGGGCAGGTGCCGCCATGCCTTGCCGCCACAGCGCCAGCGCGTAGCCCTCCATGGCGGGTATCCAGAGCGCCAGCGTCTGGCCATCGGGCGAGGGCTTGGGGCGGTAGGCGGTGCGCGCCAAAACGGTCGTGCTGATGCCGCTTTGCAGGTCGATTTGCAAGACGACCGTGCGGCCATTGGCGTTGGTGCCGTGGATGTACACGTTGGCGCCGTCGGGTGCCCATGCCGCGCTCAGGTCGTTGCGGAGCGGCTCGTGATAGACCGTGCGCGCCGCGCCGCCGCTGGGGTGGGTGGGCTGCACCAACAAGGTCGTGCCGCCGCCGGTGCCTTTTTCGCTGAACATGACGGACGCGCCATCGGGTGACCACGCTGGCGCGTCCTCCCAGCTCGGGGTGCTCCGCAGCACGCGCAGCGCGCCGGTGTTCACCTCCAGCAACATCAAATCGCTGTTGGGCAGGCGGGCGTTAAACGGCTGGCGGCGCACCGACATGAAGGCCAGTGTTTGGCCGTCGGGCGCCCACGTCGGTTGATCGTCCTCGGCGCGCCCGCCGTCACGGGTGAGCTGGCGGGCGAGGCCGCGCTGGATGTCCACCTGCCAGAGGTCGTATCCGGCGCTGAAGGCCGCCACCGGCGCATTGCCCAACCGCCCGACCCACCCGCTCACCAGCACCGACAGGCTCATCAAGCCCATCAGGGCGGTCAGCAGGGTCAGGGCGGGGCGAATCATCGGCGGCTCATTCTGGGCGTTGGTCGCGCACGCGCACATCTCCGGCCAAGACGCGGCGGCGCAAGCCCTCGCGGTCACGCACCCAGAGGCTCCCGTCGTCGTCCACGTCCTCGGCGGTGCCCTCGTAGGGGTGGGCGGCCTCGACCGTGACCTGCCGCCCGAGCGTGACCAGCCGGTCGCGCCAGCGTTGCCACACCCCGCGTGAGCCGAGCAACGGGAGGTCGTGCTCCAGCCGCCCCACGATGTCGCACAGCACCCCCCAGCGGTCGGGCGGGGTGGGCAAGACCTCGCTCAGGCTGACGGCCTGCCCCTCCAATTCCGAGCCGGTGAACTCGACCGAGACGTTGAGGCCGATACCGGCCACCTTGCGCCGCCCAATCAGCACGTCGTTCGGCCATTTCAGCCCAACGTCGGGCACGCCCAGCGCGTCGAGCGCCTCGGCGACGGCCAGCGCCCCCGCCATAGTGACGTGCGAGACGGTTTGAGGGGCGACGTGCAGCACCATCGAGACGGCCAGCGCGCTACCGGGCGGGGTGTGCCATGGGCGGCTCAGGCGGCCACGCCCGGCGGTTTGCTGGTCGGCCAAGACCAGCGCGCCATGGGGTGCGCCCTCATGCAGCCATGCGCGGGCTTCGTCCATGGTGCTGGGCAAGCTGTCGAACCAGCGATACGGGCGTTCGCCCATGCGGGCGGCCAGTGTCGTCGTCGTGAGGTCGGTCATCGGTTGCGCTTCTTCCAGAACTTGAACCGGTCGAGCCAGCGCCCCAAGATGCTCTTGCGGGCGTCTGCCCACGCGGTCTCGGCTTGCGCCTCGACGTTGGGCGAGGCTTGCATCAGGCTTTCCTTGCGGCCATAACGCTCGGCGGTATACAGGCGGGTGATGGCGGTGACCGGGCGCTCTGAGCCCGGCAGGGCGCGCATGGTGGTGCGGCGGCGCTCCTCTGGGGTTTCGGTGGGCGCAAAGCGTAGCCCAATCAGCCCGAGGTACCGTTCGAGGCGGGTGTACACCCGACTGACCGGGCTCAAGCCCTTCATGCCGCGCCACTCCCACCACCAATAGGTCAGCCAGCCGAGGAAGATGAGCAGCAACGCCAGCAACACCAATCCCAGCACCAGCCCTGCGGCGGGCAACAGCAAGGACAAGATGTCTTGCGGTTGTTGCTCGACCGGCGCGGGTTGCGTCGGCAGGATGACCGGCGTCGCGGTCGGGGTCGGGGTGGGCGTGGGGGTCGGCTCTTGGGTCATCAAGAGGGTTTGTGGGGTGGGCGAGGGCAAGACCTCGTTGAGGTCGGGTGTGCTGGTCGGGCTGGCGGTGGGCGATGGGGACGGGGTCGGGGTTTGGGTCGGTGCCGCCGTCGGTTGTTGCGGGTTGTTCTCGGGGCTGGTATCGCCCTCGCGCTGCACCTCGCTTTGGGCGGTGGTCGGCTCGAACTCAATCCAGCCATAGCCCGGGAAATACGCCTCGACCCACGTGTGGGCGTCGGCCTCGCGCACCACATAGCGCCCGCTGGCCGCGTCGTATTCGCCTTGCGCGAAACCGGCGGCCATCCGCGCCGGAATCCCCTGACTCCGCAACATCACGACCATCGCGGTGGCGTAATAGTTGCAGTAGCCCTGCCGCAAATCGAACAAGAACCACTCGATGGGGTCACGGCCTGCCGGTGGGCTGGGGATGTTCTGGTTGTACTGGATGGTGGTGCGTAGCCACCGCTCGATGGCTTTGGCCTTGTCGTAGGGGGTGATGGCGCCTGCGTCGCGCACGATTTGGTTGGCGAGGTCGGTCACCGGCTGGCTGATGACCCCGGGCGAGACGCGCAGGTATTGCGGGTGCTGCACGATCCACGTCGGGTAGGCCGTGCCCGCCGCCCGCAGTTGGTCGGCGGTGGCGATGCTGAACAGGCCGGTGGCGGTGTAGGTCTCATCGCGTTGCAACACCCTGAACGGGCGCACCGCCGAGACGTTCATCGGGCTGTCGGGCGCGTCGGGCGTGATGTAGCGGATGTAGGAACGGGTAGCGAGGTCTACGCGCAACAGTTGCGGCACGCTGTGGACGAGGCGCATGGAGCGCGCCCCGACCGTAAACTGGACTTGTACCGGCACGCGGGCGTTGTCTGGCTCGAGGGTGGCGATGAACGGGGCGGTTGGGGTGGTCAGGCGGATGTCCGCGCCGTTGTCCCATTTGCCGTATTCGTAGGTGTCGAACACGCGCCCACGCCAATAGTAGCGGCGGTTGTTGGGGGCGGGGGGCGCGGCGGCGCTAAAGATGACCTGTTCGCCCAATTGCACCGCGCCGCTGAGCTGGAGGCTGTCGCCGCCGTAATAGTCGGAGCTGACGGGGCCTTCGGTGCTGAGCGGGGCGAACAGCCGGTTCCACACCTCGCTCAGTTCGGCCAGCGGGTCGCTTTGCAAAAATTCTTGGAAGCTGCGCGCCTGCTCCTCCAGTGGGCGCACGGGCGCCAGCGCCGAGATGCCGGCCAACACCGCCGCCACCGCGATGCCCACCCACAGGGTTTGCCCGCGAGATTGGCGCTGGAAGCGCACCCCACTGCTCAGCCACTCCCATTCGCGTTGCTCATAGGCCGAGCGCGCCAAGGCCACCAGCCCCAAGAACAAGAAGCCCAACAGGTAGGGCGCGAAGGTGTTATCGCCGCTGTAAAACACCCCGTTCACCAAGATGATGAGGGCGGGGGGCAAAATGGCGCGCCACGGGCGGTCGATGTGGAAGATGTGCCATGTGGTGTTGTAGCCCAAGAACCAGAACAACACCCCGACCAACAGGGTGAAGACCAGCTCGTCTTGGTTGATGCCGCCGGTGAAGGCGTCGTTGAGCCACGTGATGCTGCGCTCCAGCAGCTCCAGCGTGCCGCCCGGGAGCGATTGGGCGGCCAGCAATGTCACCCAGCCCACCCCCAGCAACGACATCACCAGCAACGACAACAATTCGTCCCAGCGGCTGCGGGCGGTCAGCAAGCCGAAGCCGACCGATAGGCCGCACACGGCCAAAACCAGCCCGTGGTCAACCTGCCACTCGGCGGCTTGGAGGGTGAAGGCGGGGATGAGCACCATCCCCAGCGCCACCACCAGCATCACCCCATCGCTGGGGCCGAACACTTGGCGGTAAGCGGCGATGAACGGGCGAGTGAACGTGCTCCAGCGTGGGGTTGCCCCGCGCAGGGTACGGGTCGAGGTCATAAGCAGAAAGCCGCACGACTAAACAACATTCGCTCATTGTACCCCTCAGCCGCCTCCCCGCACAATCAACCAACCCCCAACGCTTGCCCTATGTGCCCGACTCTGTCTACAATCTTAATGACAGGGACACACGTAGGAGGTCAACCGATGGCGGAGCTTTCTGGACAATGGGTCATGGTGACCGGCGCGAGCGGTTTCGTGGGCGGGGCGCTGGTGCGCCATTTGGCGGCTGCGGGGGTGCGGGTGCGCGCCCTCGTCCGTGACCGCGCCAAGGCCGGTTATATCGCTGGGGTCGAGGGCGTGGAGGTGGTGGACGGCGACCTCGGCAACGAGTTGTCGTTGCGTAAGGCCGCCGAGGATTGCGCGGTGGTGTTTCACGTCGCGGCGGCGCTGGGCGGCAGCCCCGAGCAGCAGGCACGGGTCAATGTGGAAGGGACGCGGGCGCTGGCGATCGCCGCCGCGCAGATGCGCGTGCGCCGCTTGGTGCACGTCTCCAGCATCGCCGTGTACGGCTTCGACGGCCTGCCGGACGTGATTGACGAGGACACGCGCCCGTCCGCCTCGCGCTATGCCTACACGCTGACCAAACGCGCCGCCGAGAGCGTCTTGCGCTTGGTGTGCAGCGAGACCGGCCTGAAATGCAGCATCGTGCGCCCGGGGATGATTTATGGGCCGCGCTCGCACCCGTGGACGGTGCAGATGCACGACTTGGCCACGCGCTGGCCGGTCATCCCGTTCATCGGCGACGGGCGCGGGTATCTCAGCCCGATCCACATCGATGATGTGGTGTCGATGTGCGTGTTGGCCGCCACGCACCCGCAGGCGGTCGGGCAGGCCTTCAACGCCAGCGCCGACCCGGGCGTGACGTGGCGCGACTTTTTGGGCGGGTATGCGCGCTTGAGCGGCAGGCCGGTGCGCTGGCTGGGCGTGCCCAAGCCGTTGGTTGGGCTGATGTTGCCGCTGGCGCGGCGCTTTTCTTCGCCGGAGTCGTTGTTGGTCGATACGCCCGCCGTGCTCGACCATTTTACGCGGCGGGTGGTCTATAGCACCGCCAAGGCACGGCGGGTGCTGGGCTGGCAACCGCGCTGGGGCATCGAGGACGGCCTCGCCGACGCGCTGGCGTGGCTGAAAAGCACCCCCCAACCGTAAAGCGGCGCGCACACACAGTTTACACATGCTTTACAGCCCCGATAAACATCGGCAAAACCCATGCTTTATCTTGATGGTAACGAACGCAACTGCCGATGAAGCGCGGTTGCAGACAACAACAGGAGAGAACCTCATGGCGTTTCGCAAAGTGTTGAGCGTGGTCGGTATCGGGGCGTTGCTGGTGACCGGTGTGGTCTCGGGCGTGGCGGCGCAGCAACTGGAGCAGGGCGGTGGCCGCCCGCGTGACCCGCAAGGCTTCGTTCAGGGGATGGGGCGCGCCCTGCTGGGCGTCCGCCTCGAGCAAGGCAGCCTGACGGTGGCCGAGGTGTTGGCCGGTAGCCCTGCCGAGGCCGCGGGCTTGCAGGCCGGTGACGTGATTACCGCCATCAACGGCACCACGGTGGCCGACCGCCGCGCAATCTTGGAGGCGCTGGCCGCCGCCGTGACCGCCAATGAAGGCG
>JALONY010000129.1 GCA_025454715.1 Anaerolineae bacterium | reverse complement strand
TGCGCGTGACCGGCACCCCCGCCGCCCAAACCCTGATGATTGGCGACCGGCTGGACACCGACATCAGCGGGGCACGCGCCGCCGACATGCCGACCGCGTTGCTGCTGAGCGGCGTGACCACCCCCGAGGCGTTGGCCAGCTCGGAGGTGTGGGCGGATGTGGCGTTCGAGTCGCTGGAGGCGCTGTTGCGCGCATGGGCGGGTGATGCGTGGGTGCAAGCGCGCATCAAGCTGCGGCGGCGGACGGGCTGAGTTTGGGGCGCGCACGGGCGCGCTGTGTTATACTCGCCGCATGACATTCGACCACGCACGGGAAGGCGACATGCGGCATTTTCTCCAGCTCGAAGATTGGACTTCAGAACAACTCCACGCGCTCATCGACCTCGCCAGCGACCTCAAGCGCGAGTATTTCGCCGGTGGCAATGCCCCCATCCTCAAGGGCAAAGTCTTGGCGATGATTTTCCAAAAACCGTCCTTGCGAACCCGCGTCAGCTTCGATGTCGGGATGCAGCACCTCGGCGGCAGCGCGCTGTACTTGGGCCCCAGCGAAATCGGGCTGGGCAAGCGCGAGAGCATCGCCGATGTGGCGCGGGTGCTGGGCGGCATGGTGCACGGCATCATGGCGCGGGTGTTCGCGCATGACGACGTGTTGGACTTGGCCAAGTGGGCGGGCGTGCCGGTCATCAACGGCCTGAGCGACGAGCGCCACCCGTGCCAAGCGATGGCCGACGTGTTGACCATCAAGGAGCATTTCGGGCGCACGCACGGCTTGAAATTGGCGTATATTGGGGATGGGAACAACGTCGCCTCGTCGTTGCTGCTGATGTGCGCGCATTTCGGCATCGATTTCAGCATCGCCGCGCCCGCGGGCTACACCCTGCCGCAAAAGGTCAAGGACATCGCCGCGCCGCTGGTCGCCCGCAACGAAATCAGCTTCAGCGAGGTGACCGCCCCCGCCGATGCCGCCCGCGGTGCCGATATTTTGTACACCGACACGTGGATTAGCATGGGGCAAGAAGACGAGGCTGCCGAGCGCATCCGCGACTTCGCCGGTTATCAGGTCAACGCCGAACTGCTGGCGCAGGCCAACCCGGGCGCGGTGACGATGCACGACTTGCCCGCCTATCGCGGCAAAGAAATCACCGATGAGATGATGGACGGTGCCAGCTCGGTCGTGTTCCAGCAAGCCCACAACCGCCTGCACGCCCAAAAGGCCATCCTCGCCACCCTCTTGAAATAACCGGCGCGCCCCACGAGGCCGCCCCTAACGATGTTGTATGTTCGTCCGTGATGAACGCATGAAGGAAGAAACGCACGATGGCCGGCAACCAGCAAGCCTACCAAACCTACATGACGGCAGGGCATGACGCGGCGTGGGAGCAGAACTGGGACGCCGCCATCCGCTATTACACCCTCGCCCTGCGCGAGTTCGACCAAGACGGCGAGGCGCTCGTCAACCTCGGCCTCTCGCTGTTGCGCGCCGAGCGCTACGCCGACGCGCTGCGGGTGTATGAGCGCGCCCTGACGGTGATGCCCGACAGCGTGGAGGTGTTGGAGCAATCGGCCACCGCGCTGGCCAACGTCGGCAACCTGCGCGAGGCCGCCCAGCGCACCCTCAAGGCCGCCGATGTGCACCTGCAACTGCGCGACCTGCCCAAGGCCATCGAGGCGTGGGAGCGCGCCCTCGAGCTGACGCCCGGCATGTTGCCCATCCACAGCAAGCTGGCGCAAGCCTATGAGCGCGTGAGCGACAAGAAGCGCGCCATGTACCAATTCTTGATGCTGGCCTACAACTATGCCCGCATCGACCAGCCCGAAAAGGGCGTGATGGTGGTCGAGCGTGCCCTGACCTTGGATCCGCGCAACAACCAAGCGCTCAACATGCTGGCCGCCTTGCGGACGGGTGGTCAGGTCATGCCGCCCAACGGAGCCGAGTTCGGCATACGCTCCGGCACGACCTCGCAAAAGCGCCTCGATGACGACTTCACCACCCTCGGCGAGGGCAACCAACCCACCCTGATTGGCGACCCGTTGGGGCCGATTGGCGAGGCGATGACCCACGCCCTGACCCAATTGGCGGCCTATGTGCTGGAGCAAGGCTTGCTCGACGCGACCGGTGCCGACGCGCTGGCCGCCATGGAGCACCAGAGCAAAGGCGAGCGCCCCGAGGCCATCGCCGCCTATCAGCGCATCGTCAAGACCTTGCCCCACCCCGCCCTCAAGCTCAACCTCGGCGGGTTGTTGCTGCTGACCGATCAATATGCCGACGCCACCAAATACTTGGGCGACGCCCTGACCGACCCCGCGCTGGCGGTCGGCGCGATGCACGCGCTGGGCGTGGCCTTTGCCCGCACCGGCAAGCACCCCCAAGCCGCCCGCTACCTAATCCAGACCATGCAGCGCGTGGAGGAGCAACGCCAGACCGGCGCGCCCCAGCTCTTGGCCGAGGCTTACGGCAGTCTGCTGGAATCGCTCAACGACGCCGCGCCCGACTCGTTGCAAGCCATCAACGACCGCTTCATCCGCACCATGACCGGCGAGGATTGGCCGCAGCGCGTGGCCGACCTGCGCCAGCACCTCGTCGAAATCGGCGGCATCAGCGGCGCGGGGCAAATCCCCGAGTTCTTGGAGAGTGAGGGCGGCGAAGAACTGGCCGACATCATGACCCGCATCGACCGCTACATCCGCGAGGGGCGTTACGTGCTGGCGATGGACGAGGCGCACCAAGCGGTGGAGCAAGCGCCCAACTACTTGCCCGCCCACGTCCGCATGGCCGAAATCATGGTCAAGGAAGGGCGGATGCGCCAAGCCATCAACAAGTATTACATCGTCTCGCGGGTCTACCTCATCCGCGAGGAGTTCGACCGCGCCGCCTCGGTGCTGAGCGAGGTGATCGACATGGCGCCGCTCGATACCACCATCCGCCAAGAGTTGATCGGCGTGCTGGAATATCAGGGGCGCGCCGACGAAGCGCTGGGGCACTACATCCAGCTCGGCAGCACCTACAAACAACTCGGCAACATCGACGGTGCCCGCGAGGCCTATGTGGTGGCCGACGGCATCGCCCGCCGCACCGGTGCCCGCAAGGAGTTGCTGACGGTCAAGCACGCGCTGGCCGACATCGACCTCAGCCGCATCGACACGCGCCGCGCCCAACGCCACTATGAAGAAATCCTCGAGCTCTCGCCCGAGGACGAGCGCGCTTACCGCCAATTGACCGAAATCTTGCTGGGGCAAAACAGCACCCTCGAGGCCATCCGCCGCCTCGATGCGCTGTTGGGGCTGTATGCCAAAAACCGCAACGTCAACCAGATCGTCCGCACGCTGGAAGAGCTGACGCGCCTGTACCCCAACGAGATTGGGTTGCGCTCCCGCTTGGCCAACATGTACCAAAAGACCGGACGCCCCGAGGACGCCATCAAGCAATTGGACACCTTGGGCGAGCTTCAGCTCAAGGTCGGGCTGACCAAAGAGGCGGTCGCCACCATCCAGCAAATCATCCAGATGAACCCGCAAAACGTCGAGCAATACCGCGTGTTGCTGCGCGAGCTGGGGGGGTGAGCGGGTGAGCCATCGCGTGCGTTGCGCCCACCAGCGCCTCCCTCGCCCATGCGTTGCGCGTGGCTTAGACACCGCGAGGACGTGAGCGCGTGGATTTGCTGTGGGCACTCGAAAACTTCGACCTGCGCGCCCTGATCGACATCCTGATCGTCGCGGCGCTGTTTTATGGCGTCAGCTTGCTGTTCCGTGGGACGCAGGCGGTGGCGTTGTTGCGCGGCACGGTGGCGCTCTTGGTCGGGATGGTGGCGCTCAGCCAAATCTTCGCGTTTCAGGCGCTGGGCTGGGTGCTCAACAACCTGTTGACCGTGCTGGCGGTGGCCATCCCGATCATCTTCCAGCCCGAGCTGCGCCGCGCCCTAGAGCAATTGGGGCGCGCCAACTTTTTCGGCGGGGCGCAAGTCACCCTCAGCCAGCGCGCCGAGCTGATTGACGAAATCGTGCAGGCCGCCGAGAAGCTGAGCGAGCGCCGCCACGGCGCGCTGATCGTCTTGGAGCGCGACAGCACCCTCAGCGACTTCATCCGTACCGGCATCGCGCTGGACTCGGACGTGAGCGCGCAACTGCTGCTGACCATCTTTTGGCCGAAAACGGAATTGCACGACGGCGCGGTCATCATCGACCGTGCCGGGCGCTTGGCGGCGGCGGCGGCGGTATTGCCCCTGACGGCCAGCCGCAACATGCCCAACCGCAAGATGGGCACGCGCCACCGCGCCGCGCTGGGCATCAGCGAGGTGAGCGATGCGGTGTGCATCTTGGTCAGCGAGGAGACCGGCAAAATCGTGGTGACGCAAGGCGGGCGGATGATTCCGCGCATCGAGGAAGGCCGCTTGCGCCCCTTGCTGGAGGGCTTCTTTACCGCCCCGCCCAACCCCTACGTCAACCCACTGGGCTTCGCCCGTCAACGCTTGCGCCAGTGGTCGGCGCGCTTGCAACGCCGCAAAACGCCCCACGGGGGGCGAGAAGGAGCCCCATGAAGCAACTCTCCAAAGACGGGGTGTGGTTCATGGCCGCGGTGGGCTTGGCCTTTTTCGTGTGGGTCATCGCCACCCTCCAAGCCGACCCACTCCGCACGGTGGTCTTCAACAACGTCCCCATCCAGCTCGATGAAAACGACGCCATGATCGTGACCAACCGCGCCAGCTTGCGCCGCACCGTCACGGTCAACGTGCGCGCCCGCGAGTCGGTCTTGCAATTGTTCAGCCCCGAGGACATCACGGTACGCGCCGACCTGCGCGACCTCGCGGCAGGTACCCACGCCGTGCCGTTGCTGGTCAGCACCGCCCGCCGCGCCACGGTCGATACCCGCCCCGCCCAGCTCACCGTCACGCTGGAGCAGCGCCAAGCGCGCCAAAAACCGGTGGTGGTGGAGGTCAGCGCCGATGTCCCGACCGGTTACGTGCGCGAGGGCGTCACCCCCAGCGTGACCCAAGCGCTGGTCAGCGGCACGCTGGCGCAAGTCGAGCAGGTCGATCGCTTGATTGCGCGCATCGACCTCAGCCAAGCCCGCGCCAGCTTCGAGAGCGAGGTGGCGCTGTTGGCGGTCAATGCCGAGGGCGTGGCGGTCAGCGATGTCACGCTTGGGCAAGCCAGCGCCACGGTGTCGGTGGTGGTGCGCCAACGGGAGGACGTGCTGGCGGTGCCGGTCAGCCCCCAAATCGACTATGACAGCGTGCCAGCGGGCTACGTCGCACGCCTCGACACCTATGCGCCCGAGACGGCCACCCTGCGCGCCTCGCCCGCCGTGTTGTCGTCCCTGCCCGAAATCCTCGATACCGCCGAAATCGACCTGAGCGGGCGCACGGCCAGCTTTACCGAGCGGGTGCCGGTGCGCCTGCCCGACGACTTGCCCCCGGGCAGCGTCACGGTGCTGGAAGGCCAGACCATCGAGGTCTCGCTGGTCATCGAGGCGCGTGTCGCCCAACGCCAGTTCGATGGGGTGCCGGTGCAGGTGGTCGGCGCGCAGGGCGCGGTGCGGGTCATCGACCGGCGCGCAACCGGTGCTGGACGCCCTGACCGCCGCCGATGTGATGGTGACGGTCGATGTGACCGGCCTGCCGGTCGGGACGGCGGACGTGCAGCCGCAAGCGGTCATCACCGGTGCGCAGGTCGGTGCCGACGAGGTGCGGGTCATCCCCGCTACCGTCGGCTTAATCCTCGAGCCGCCCGACGGCGGCTAGCGGCTTGGCTTGTATGCGATAGGAACCACAACGCCCACCGCCCCTGCTGCTGGGCGTTACTCGCCGCGCACCGGCAGGGCGATGCTGCACGCTTGTTGTTGCGTGCGGGTCACGGCGTTGCAGGTGGCCAGCACCTGCCCGTTTTGCTCGATGGTGAATTGGTCGGTGGCCGCGCCGCGCCACACCAATTGTTGCGGGTTGCCCAGCGCGGTCACGGTCGTATTCTCGCGCACACAGCCCGTGCCGGCAAAATCGAACGTGCGCCCTTGCTGCTGGTACAAAATGCACCGCCCGCTGGTCAGGGTGGCCGTGGACGGCAAGGCCAGCTCGACCCCTGCCGCGCTCACCAACGCGAGGCCGCGCACATCGGCGGGCAGTTGCTCGCCCGCGTGCCGGATGAGCAGGGCATCGATGGTATAGCTCACCTCGACCGCGATGCCGCCCACCAACGCGGTCGGCGAGGGCGGGAGCGGGGTGGTGGGCGAGAGCGTGTTGGTCGGGCGGGGGGTGTTGGTGGCAATCACCGTGGGGGTGATGGTCGCGGTGGGGGTGGCCGATGGCGCGGTGGTTTGGGTCGGGGTGCGGGTCGCGGTCGGTTCATCCGTGGCGGTGGGCGATGCGGTCGGCTCCTCGGTGGCGGTCGGCTCGTCCTCGGGCGTCGCGCTGGGCAACGATTGGGCGGTGCCGGTCAACTCGATGGCGAGGGACGAGGCGGTAGCGGTCTGGTTGATGGAGTCTGCCGAGGCGGTGGCCGTCCGGTTGACCGAGTCTGCGGCGGTCGTGGCGGTGCGGTTGAGGTCGTCGGTGACCTCGGTCGCCGTCTGGTTGAGCGCCACCGCTGCCGCGGTCAAGGTTTGTTGATCGAGCACAGCGACGGCGGTCAGGGTAGCGCGGGCGTTGGCCTCGTTCGCGCCGTTCAACATCAACACCCCTGCCGCGCCCAAAGCCACCAGCACCGCGAGGATGCCGACGAACATCCACGGGCTGCGCTGGGGCTTGGGTTCGAAGGCGGCGCGCATGTCGGGCGGGATTTGCGAGAGGGTTTGCGTCTCGGTCTTGGGGCGCGGGATGGGGTTAAAGATGGGGGTCGGCGCGGGCGTCTCGACCTGCGTGACCCTGACCGGCGGGGCGGGGATGGGCTTGCCCAGCGGCGGGGTCGGGGCGTTCATCGGCGAGTTATCGACGAAGCCATAGGCGCTCCGCACGGCGCGGATGAACTCTCCGGCGGTGGCGTGGCGCAGGGCGGGCTCTTTGCTCAGGGCGCGCAACAACTCATCCTCAGCGGCCTGCGGGATGTCGGGGTTCAGGTTGCGCGGGGGCGGGGGCGGCTCGCTGATGTGGCTGAGCGCGATTTGCATCGGCGTATCGGCATGGAACAGCATATCGCCGGTCAGGATTTCATACAGAATCACCGCCAGCGCATAAATATCGCTTTGCGGCACGGCTTTCTCGCTGGCGAGGGCTTGTTCTGGGGCGATGTAGCGCGGGGTGCCGAAGGCGGTGCCCATCGTCTTGTCCAGCGCCCACAGCGCCAGCCCGAAGTCGGTCAGGAAGGCGCGATCGTCCTTGGTCAGCAAGATATTGCTGGGCTTGATGTCGCGGTGGACGATGCTTTTGCCGTGCGCGTAATCGAGCGCGTCGGCCACTTGTTGGAGGATGTTGAGGGCGCGTTCGGGCGGCATCTGCTGGCCGAGGCGGCGCAGGCGCGTGACCTCATCGGCGAGGTCACTCCCCTCGATGAAGCGCATGGCCATGAAATAATAGCCGTCTTGCACCCCACGCTGATAGACCGGCACGATGTGCGGGTGTTCGAGCTGAGCGATGGCGCGTGCCTCGCGCTCGAAACGCTCGGTCAGGGTGTCGTCGCTGTCGAGCAGCTCACCCATCAACACCTTGACGGCGGCGTTGCGTTGCAAGCCGCGGTCTAGCCCCTTGTAGATGCGCGCCATCCCGCCGGAAGTCAACAGTTCCAGCAGTTCGTAATCGCCCAGTTTTTTGCCGATGAGCGTGCCTTGATTGCCGAACGGTGGTGTTTCGGTCATGCCGCCGGTTCCCTTGCCTATGCGAGTCGGTGCGTCGCGGTCATTGCGCTACGCCACTACTTTAACACGTCCTGATGGGGCGTGCTATGCGAGTTTGGTTTCATTCGGGTTGTGCGGCGGGCTGCAACACGTCTACCGCGTCGCCTAGCCGCACCGTACCAGACTCGACCACGAACGCCATCTGTCCCAAGCGCCCCGCCGCCCGCTGGGGCGACAAGCCTTGTGCTTGCTCGAACTTACCGCAACCGCGGCGCGGCTCGGCAATCTCGATGACCGCCGACCCGACCCGCAAGCGCGCCCCGACCGGCAACCCATCGACATCGAGGCCGCTCACGCGCATCTGCTCGCCCAGTTGTCCGGCGGGCTCGGTCGTGAAGCCCTCGGCCTTCAGCGAGTCGAGTGCCTCGGCGCTCATCAGGTTGATTTGGCGCTTGGGGTTCTTGCCGGCTTTCAGGTCGCCCTCGATGCCGTGCCCGACCGTCAGCACGACGGACTCGACCGCGGTGCGGCTGTAGCGCAACGGGCTGGCGTCGCGGTCGGTCGGGGTGAGTTGGATGGTCAGGGTTTGGATGGTGGGCATAGCCCCCTCGGCACGTTACACTTGAACCAGATACCCCCACGATAGCACGAAAAAAGCGCTGGTGGGTAGCATCAACCCGACAACACACGCCCGCGCCATGTTCCAATCTTGAAAGCCCCTCGCGAAAGGTGCCCCTCCGATGACCATTCCCCTCGGCGCTACCCTGACCCCCGATGGCTCGTGCACGTTTTGCGTGTGGGCCAACAAAGCCCAATCCGTCACGCTGGTGCTCGAATCGCCCGAAGCGCGCCGCGTGCCGATGCAGCGCACGCCCGACGGTTATCACACGGTCACGGTCGAGGGGGTCGGGGTGGGCGCACGCTACCGCTACGACCTCGATGGGCGGGTGCAACGCCCCGACCCCGCTTCACGCTCGCAACCGGACGGGGTGCACGGCGCATCAGCCGTCAGCGCGCCCAACTTTGCGTGGACGGATGGCGCGTGGCGCGGCCTGCCGATGGACGACTACATCTTTTACGAGGTTCACGTCGGCACGTTCACGCCCGAAGGCACGTTCGAGGCGGTCATCGCCCACCTGCCCGACCTCGTGGCGCTGGGCGTCACGGCCATCGAGCTGATGCCGGTTGGGCAGTTCCCCGGGGTGCGCGGGTGGGGTTACGACGGGGTGTACCCGTATGCGGCGCAGCACAGTTATGGCGGCCTCGACGGGTTGCGCCGCTTGGTCGATGCGTGCCACGCCCACGGCCTCGCCGTCTTCCTCGACGTGGTGTACAACCACCTCGGCCCCGAGGGCAATTATTTGCACGACTATGCCGACTATTTCACCGACCGCTACCGCACGCCGTGGGGCAGCGCCCTCAATTTCGACGGCGCGCACAGCGACCCCGTGCGGCGCTTTTTCATCGAGAACGCGCTGTTTTGGCTGGAGACGTGCCACATCGACGGCCTGCGGCTCGACGCGACCCAAGCGATGGCCGACCTGTCGGCGCGCACGGTGCTGGAGCAATTGGCCGCGGCGGTCGGGGTGTTGCGCGCCCGCCTGCATCGCCATATCCACCTGATTGCCGAGACCGACCGCAGTGACTCGCGGTTGTTGCGCTCGCCGCTGTTGGGCGGGGTCGGGCTGGATGGGCAGTGGAGCGACGAATTTCACCACACGCTACACGCCCTCTTGACCGGTGAGGAGCACGCTTATTACACCGGTTACCGCAGCATGGAGCGCTTGGTTCGGGCGATGCGCTGGGGGTTCACCGCCATCGGGGAGTATTCGCCGGTGCATCAGCGTCGGCATGGCACGTTCAAGCCCGACCTGCCCGCGCACCAGTTCGTGGTGTTCGCCCAAAATCACGATCATGCGGGGAACCGCGTCAACGGGGAGCGTTTGTGCCATTTGATTTCGTTCGAGGCGGCCAAGCTGACGGCGGGCTTGGTCGTGTTGTCGCCCTACCTGCCGTTGCTGTTCATGGGCGAGGAATATGCCGAGGCCAACCCGTTTTTGTTCTTCACCAACTTTGGCGACCCGCACCTGCGGCAGGCGGTGCGTGAGGGGCGCCAGCGCGAGGCGGTCGAGGTGCACGGGCAAGCCGACGGCATCGCCCCCGACCCCGAGTCGCCAGAGACGTTCGCCCGCTCGCGCTTGAACCACGCCAGCAAGCGGGTGGGGCAGCACGCGCAGATGTTGGCGTTTCATACCGCCCTCATCGCACTACGCAAGGGGGTTCCGGCCTTGCGAGCGCTGGAAAAAGACCAGATGGAGGTCATCGGCTATGCGCGTGAGGGGGTGTTGTGGGTGCGGCGCTGGCATGGCGAGAGCGCGGTATGCATCGCCTTCAAT
>JALONY010000128.1 GCA_025454715.1 Anaerolineae bacterium | reverse complement strand
ATCTTCGTCGATGTGCGCGCCGATTTGCTGTTCAACTTCGGCGCACCCTACCTGCGCCGCCGCCCCGACGGCCAAGCCGAACGCTTGCCCAGCTCCAACCTCGACGCCCCGCGTGACCAGCCGGTCACGGTCGAGCAGGTCGGGCAGATTTACCTCGTCGGGGTGCGTTTTCGGCCTGCGGGCTTGGCGGCGATTTTGCCGATGCCGGTCGATTCGTTGCTCAACCACACCCTGCCCCCGCCCGACGTGTTGGGAACCGACGCCCGCACATTGGAGGCGCGCCTGTACGAGGCCGACGGCCTGAGCGCCCAAAAGCCGCTCCTAGACGCCTATTTCTTGCGCCGCCTCGCCCCGTCCGAGGCCGTCCGTCAAGTCGGGGGGTGGCTCCGCTTGCTGGAACAGCCCAACGCCCCAAGCATCGGGCAATTGGCGCGCTTGACCGGTTACTCGGCGCGCACGCTCGACCGGCGCTTTCGCAGTGTGGTCGGGGTGCCGCCCAAGCAGTACGCTCGCATCGCCCGTTTTCAGCGGGCGTTGGGCTTGTTGGCGCGCCCCGTGCCCCTGACCGAGCTGGCGTTGGCCGCCGGTTTCTACGACCAATCGCACCTGACCCGCGAGTTTCGTGCCCTCGCGGGGCAATCCCCAGAGCGCGCCCGCGCCGACCTGATTGGGCGGATGCACGACCCCGCCCCCAACCTTGTCCGATTCGTCCAAGACGCCGACCCGTCCGAGGCTTAAACTGAGCGCATCGGTTTTTTGCTGACAGGAGCGTCACATATGGCGTGGGTAGTGGCCATCGGGCTGGGCACGGTCATTTTGTTTATGTGGACGGGCTTTGCCCAAAATGTGTTGCCGTGGGGCGTCAAATCGGTGCGGAGCCACGGCAAGGACGACGGTCAACCCGTCATCACGCCCAGCTTGCCGGACGGCATGACGTTCACCACCGCGGGCAAGGCGGCCTTCATCGCCGCCCGCCCCGCCGCCTATTACGACCCCAAGCGCTACTTGGCGCTTGAATTGGCCACCCAAGCGGTGGCCGCCATCGCCTTGACGGTGCTGTTGGGCGCGTTCCCCGCGCTCGGCCTCGTCGGGCGGCTCGGGTTGGTCAGCGCGATCTGGCTGGTCGGGTTTGCCAGCATCGACCTGCAATATTGGAACTGGTGGGGCTTCACGGCGCGCTACACGCTGGGCATCGCCTTCAACCGTTGGGTGGGCTACGCGCTGGCCGCGCCGGTCATCGGCTGGGCGCTCGGGCTGGCCTGACGCCCTAGCTCACGCCGCCCCGCGTCACCTGCATGAACAGCATTTCGAGGGTTTGGACTTCCTCGGCGAAGCCCAAGACCAACACATCGGCCTCGACCAGCGCACGGTTGAGGCCGCCGACCCCGCGGTCGTCGCCTTGATATTGGACTTGCAGGCGGGTGCGCCCCAGCTTGGGCTCGATGGCCTGCACCGCCACGACCCCTGCGATGCCGCTCAGGGTGCGGCGCGCCAGCTCGGCGGCGGCCTCGTCGGGCACGCTGACCACGATATCGCGGTGGCTGGTCATGCTGGCCTTCAGCTCGCTCATGCTGCCCTGCATCACCAGCTTGCCCGCCTCGACGATGCCGATGTGGGTGCAAATCGACTCGACATCGGCCAAGATGTGGGTGCTGAAGAAGATGGTCTTGCCCATCTCTTTGGCCAACGTCACCATCAGCTCGCGAATCTCGATGCGGGCGGCGGGGTCGAGGCCGGAGGCCGGCTCGTCGAGGATGAGGACTTGCGGGTCGTGCACCAGCGTGCGGGCGAGGCTGAGGCGTTGCTTCATGCCGCGGCTCAGCTTATCGACCAGCTCCTCGCGCTTGCCCTTCAAATCGACCAGCTCCAGCAACTCGTCAATCAGCTTGCGGCGGTCGCCGTCGGCGATGTCGTAGCACAACGCGAAGAAGTCGAGGTACTCCCACACGCGCAAATCCCCATACACCCCGAACTCGTCGGGCATGTAGCCAATCACGCGGCGGACGCCGACCGGGTCTTTGGTCACCGAGCGCCCGGCCACGAACGCCTCGCCCGCCTTGGGGCGGTCGAGCGTGGTCAGCATCCGCATGGTGGTGGTCTTGCCCGCCCCGTTGGGGCCCAAGAAGCCGAAAATGGCACCGGCGGGCACGTTCAGCGATAAGCCATTGACCGCCGTAAATGCGCCGAAGCGCTGCACGAGGTCGCGGGTCTCAATCATCAGGGACATCGGCGTTACCCTCTACTCCATCTGTCGGATCGTGTCGAATGGGGCAACTCGCCCCTGTACCAGCGCCCGAATCTGCGTGACCGCCGCCCAGACTTGCGCCAGCTCGGCCTCGGGCAGGTCAAGCGCGGCCAATTCGTCCTCGTCCAGCACCTGCACGCGCCCATCTGGGTGCACGAACACGTCCAGCGCGAGGTCATCGGCGGCGATGGTCAGGCCATCGGGCGAGTCGGTGAAGAGGGCGGGGCGGGTGACGTTGCAATACCAGCCCTTCAGGCGGTCGTCGCCCACGGCATGATGCTCGAAGATATTGTACCAGCGGTCGGCAAAAAACCACTCGACCATGCGGTCACCGGCGTGGATGGGCACCACCCCGCCCGCGATGTCGCGGGTGAAAAACGCCTCCGCTTCTCGACCACCAGCCGCACGGCTAGGCGCGCCCCAGCGTGTGGACGCACAACAACAAGCCGGTGTTGAACTGGATTTGCGCGTCGGGCGCGTCGAACACGTTGGAGAGGCCGCGCACCTGCCCCCAGCGCAAGGTCTCGGCGCGCAACGGGTAGCGCAGGCCAGCGGTGCTGATGCCCAGCGCGGGGCCGCCCATCGGCAAGAGCGAGAGCGTGTCGCCGACCTCGCCGCGCAGTTGGTGACGCCCCGGGCGCAACAGCCGGATGGTCTGGCGGTCGGCCACGAGGCGGGCATCGTGCTCCAACATCTCGGGCAAGGCCAGCAGATACACGTTGGCCAGCAGTTGGTCGATGCGCCCGCCCACCCCGCCGACGATGATGACGCGGTCGATGTCCTGCTTGGCCGCGTAGAGCAAGGCCAGCTCGAGGTCGGTCTCGTCCTTGTCGGCGCTATAGCGCAAGACGATGGTGCCCTCGACCTCGAGGCGCGAGGCGGTAGCGTTATCCAGCGAGTCGAGGTCGCCAATCACCACTTTGGGGCGATAGCCGAAATAGGCGGCGTTGTGTGCGCCACCGTCCGCTGCGATGACCAGCGGACTGGACAACAGGGCGAGCGCGGCGCGGACGGCGGGGCCGTCTTGAGCTTCACCATTGGCAAAAACGAGGGCGTCCATACGGGTTTACGAGTCGTTTCTTGGGTAGAAATAGGGGAAGTGGGGCGGGCGCCGGTGCTCACCGCGAGCGGCGGCGCCAGCGCTCCTTGATTTCGATGTTGCTGATGTCGGCGGTATCGAGGAAGTTGCCCAGCAAGCGCGGGAAGGCGTCGTACTCGAACATCGGGAAGTGCCCGCACGACAGCGGAACCGGCACGCACGAGTCTTCTTTTTCGTTGGTCAGGTAGTTCCAGACCGACTCGTTGGGCACGTCGATGAGCGGGTCATCGGCACCATGCACGATCATGGTCGGCATCGAGGCCACGCGCAGCGCGTCGAGCGCCGCCCCTGCGTCGTAGTAGGTGGCCATCTGGATGAGGACGCGGGCATCGGTGCGCGATACGTCTTGCATCAGTTTTTCGTATTGCACGTCGGTGCGCTTCATGGTGCGGTTGAGCAGGCCAGCGGGGTCGAGGCCGCTGAGGCGCTTGTAGAGCGGGTTGTCCTCGTTGGGCTTGAGGGCGGTGGTGTCGCTGGCGCGCATGGCGGCCAATGCACGGGCGGCCTCTTCGAGGCGGGCGCGGTTAATCAGGCGGGCGTTGGGGATGGTCGGGTCGGACGAGCCGAGGGCGTCGGGGTCGGGCACGCGCCGGTCGGGGGCGTCCTCGGGGTAGCCCCCGCGCCCAATCGAGGCCAGCGGCGCATCACCGCGCTCCTCGGTGGGGGGGCGCTCGGTGTTGTAGATGGTCTTATCGGCGTCTTCGAGGCGGATGGGGTGCGTGACCGGCTTGGGGGTCGGGCGGTTGGCGAGGTCGCCCGGGTCGAACAACGGCGACGAAATCAGCATCATGCGCGCCACCGCGTCGGGGGCGCGGCGCGCCAGCTCGGCGGCCACCCACGCGCCCAGCCCGTGCGCCACCACCGCCACCTTTTTCTGTTGGATGCTTTGCAAGAACTGCACCAGCATCCGCACTTGCTCGTCCAGCGTGTAGCGGCGCGGGTTCTTGGCGCTGTCGCCAAAGCCGAATAAATCGACCGCGAACACGCGGTATTTGAGGTGTAGCGTCTGCATGACCGGCACCCAATAACGCCATGAGCCGACCCAGCCGTGCAGGAGCAGGACGGTGCGCCCCCGCCCCAACACCTCGTAGTGTACCAAATCGCCGCCGAGGGTAACTGTGCTCATCCGACCTGCGCCAACAATGTCTGAACGTCCGACAAAAGCTGATCGGGCGAGAACGGCTTGACGATGAAGGCCAAGGCACCGGCATCGAGCCCCGCCTGCACCTCTTCGTCGAGGCCGCGCCCGGTCAAGAAAGCCACCGGCGTGGCGCGCAAGGCCGGGTCGGCCTTCAGCGCCAAACACGCCTGTAGGCCGGTCATCTTGGGCATCAGCATATCCAGCAAGATGAGGTCGGGCTGTGCGCTACGTGCGAGGCGCACCGCCTCTTCGCCGTCGGTCGCTTGTGTGACGGTGTGGCCGCCCAACAGACCCAGCGTGATGTTGAGCAACTCGCGGATATCCCGTTCGTCCTCTGCGATTAAGATGTGTGCCATCGGGTGTTCGTCCTTCATGATGTGGGAGTTTCGGGGTGGCGGCGCGGTGCCCCTTGTCGGTCAGTCGCCGACCGTGAGGGCGACGCCCGGCTGCACCAATGGCAACGAGACGTAGAACGTCGTCCCCACACCCACCTCGCTCTCGAACCACACGTCGCCGTGGTGCATCTCCACCATCTCCTTGACGATGGACAAGCCCAGCCCCGTGCCGCTCACGTCGAGCTTGAGGGCATGTTCTTCGACGCGCTGGAACCTCTTCCAGACCGCCTCGCGGTACTTTTCGGGGATGCCGACCCCGTCGTCGGCCACGCTGACCAGCACGCGGTCGCCATCCAGCTTGGCCGCTACTTGAATGGTACCACCGTCCTGCGAGTAATTGAACGCATTATCGACAATGCTGCCGAAGATGCGCCCGAGCTTGGTGCGGTCGGCCTGAATGTACGGCAGATCGGGCGCGATGTCGAGGGTGATGGTGCGGGTCTTGTCTTTGTGCTGCGGGCGGTTGCGTTGCTTATCGACCGACTCGTTGACGACCTCCTCGACCGAGACCTCGGCAATCCGCAGGCCGTCGCTGCCGCCGTCGATGCGGCTGATGTCGAGGATGTCATCGACCAGCACCGTCAGGCGGGCGATGTTGTCCTTAATCATGCCCAACGTGCCGCGTTGCGGGTCGGTGACGGGGCCCAGTGCGCCCATCATCAGCATCTCGGTGAAGCCCTTGATGGGGGTGAGCGGGGTACGCAGCTCGTGCGAGACGTTGGCGACGAATTGCGCCTTCATCCGGTCTACCTCGGCCTCGCGGGTGATGTCGCGCAAGACCGACACCATCCCGATGAAGCGCCCATCGCTCGACACCGGCGACATGCGCGCCGACAAGACCGCGTCGTCGAGGTTCAGGCGTAGCTCGAGGCTGAAGTCTTCCGAGGCTTGCGCGCTTTGGGTCTGCGCCAAGACCTGCTCGATCCATGCCTGCACGCTGCCGCCGTACAAGCCCGCGAATTGGTTGAGCGGGCGGTCGATCAGCTCGTCGGCGTTCAGCTTCAACATGCGTTGCGCGCCCGGGTTGGTCACGATGATGCGCCCCTCGGCGTCCGACAAAATGACGCCGTCGGAAATCGAGTCGAGGATGGCTTGGTTCTTCTCGGCCTCTTCTTTTTCGCTGCTGAGCATCACGCGCAAGCGCTGGGCTTGGTCGCGCACCAACGCATACAGTTGCGCGTTGTTGATGGCGGCGGCCACTTGGTTGGTCGAGGCGGTCAGCAGGCGTTGCCCCGCCTCGTCGAAGGCGCGCAATTTGCGGCTGAGCATGACCAGCGCGCCGATGGCGTCGCCGTCCGCCCCTTGCATCACCGCCGCCACCGCGCTACGCCAGCTCTTGGCACCGTCGATTCGCGAGTCGTAGGGCGCCCATTTGTTTAGGTCGGGCACGTTCAGCTCGGGCTCGCCGCGCTCCACCAGCCACACGCCGATTTGCTCACCGGCGTGGCCATAGGCCGTGCCGTCGGGCAGGCTGTGGGCGGCGGTGGCCACCAAGCGGTCACTCATCGCCTCGAAACGCATGACGAGGCCGTCATCTGCGCCCAGCGCCTTCACCAACATCCCCAGCGTCCGGCGCTCCAGCAATTGCAAGTCCAGCGTGCGCGACAGCTCGGAGGTGATTTGGTACAGGGTGTCGAGGCGGTCGCGCTCTTCTTCCAATTCTTGGGTGCGGGCGATGACCTGCTGTTCGAGGTCGTCGGCGAGGTCGCGGACTTGGTTGAACAGGCGGTTGTTTTGGATGACCGTGGCCAATTGCGAGGCCACCGTCTGCACCACGCGCTGGTCGTTGAGCGAGAAGGCGCGGGTGCGGTAGCTGTCGCGCAGGGCAATCGCCCCGAACACCTCGCTACCGACCGTGACCGGGATGGCCAAGTAACTGCGGTAATCGGCCTCGCCGCTGACGATGCCGAGGTTGCGGCGCAACTCTTCGGGCGTGAAGTAGTCCGCGCCGATCGAAATCATGCGGTTGTTGCGGATGACCGACGACACCTCGTCATTGCCCAGCGGGCGGGGCGGGATGCTGAAGGTGCGACCGGCGCGCACCGCCACCGGAAAGCTGACGGTCTGGGTTTGGGCATTATAGAGCGCCACGTAGAACTCCGAGGCGGTGAGCACCTGCGGCAATTGCTGGCGCAGGGTGGCCATCATCTCGTCCACGTTGAGGGCGCGGCTGAGGGTCTGCGACAGGTCGTTGAGCGCGAACGACTCCGACACCATGTCGGACATCTCGGAAGTCAGGCGGGTATTTTGGATGCCGACCGCGATTTGCCCGCCCAGCGCCCGCGCCATGCGCAGGTTTTGCGCGCTGAAGCGGCGCGGCGGCTGGGTGAACAATTCCATCTGGATTAGGCCGAGGCCGCCGTCCGAGGTGGTGAGCGGGATAATCAAGCGTTGCGACTCGTTGCGGGCGCGCATCTCGACGATGTCCTCGCCCCATTGGTCGGGCTCGTCGGTCATCTTAATCAGCACCGGGTCGCCCGATTGGATGGCTTGGGCTTTGCCGCGGTACTTGGCGAGGTCGTAAATCTGCCCGATTGGGCGGATGTGCGTGACATCGCTGGTGCGGTTGATGTCTTGGATCAGCTCGACGGTGTTGTCGATTTCGTTCCACAGCAATACCGCGCACTGCTCCATCTCGATGACCGAGAACATCAAGCCCGGGACGAGGTGCAGCAAGGCGTCGAGGTCGCTGGCGGCGGCGGTGATTTGGGCGGCCTCCAGCAGGGTAGACATCTCGTTGGTGCGCTCGAACGCCTGCATGAACAGCTCGGCGTTGGCGGCGGCGTTGGCCACCTGCGAGGCGAACGCGAACGCGATGTTTTGGTCGCTGAGCGAGTCGTATGCACCGAACTCGTGCGATGACAGCATCATCACGCCTGCGACGTTGCCCTGATTGACCATCGGGACGGCCATCCACGACAGGGCGCGCTCCGCCCCGACCGGCAACGGCGCGTTGCCCTCGGCGTCGTCGAGGGAGGTGCGGTGCACCACGATGGGCGCTTGCTGGTCGAGCATGGTGCGCAGGGCGGGGAATTCGGTCATCCGCAGGCGGGTCAGCTCGCCGGTCTCGCTGACTTGGTTGACCTCGCCGAACAGGTGCGCCACGGCGTTGCCGGTGGCCGCTTCGAGGGTCAAGGTCATGCCGCTGCGCCGCCAGATGGTCATGTCGTCATAACCCACCAGCTTACGCATCTCGATTAAGGCGGCCACGATCGCATCGCGCCGCTCGGTCGAGGACGTGACGACGTTGGAGGCCTCGGTCAGCGAGGCGAGTTGGTCGGCGCGCACCTGAATGGTCAGGCCGTGGTTGTTGAGCACCACCGGCAGGCCGCCGCCCAAGACCGATTGGATGGGCTCGGCCAGCACCACGCCCAAGGCTGGGCGGTACTCCCCGAACGCCATCCCGACCGCGTCGGATGTCCACCCCGAGTCCAACAACGGCTTGTTGATGGTCAGGATGCGCGCCGAGGTGTCCAGCACGACGATGCCTTGTTGGATCGAGTTGACCACGCTCTCGTTGAGCACCCGCAGGCTGACCGCTTGGGTGTACAGGCGGGTCGATTCGACCGCGTTGGCGGCTTGGTAGGCGAAGATTTCCAGCAACTCGACCGTGGTGCGGTCGGGGCGGAGCTCATTGGTGGGCTGGTCGAGCAACATCGCCCCCAGCACGCGCCCCGTCGAGCCGACCATGGTGGCAATCAGCAAATCGCCGTCGCGCCACGCCCGTGCGCTGTCGGGCGGGGTGGTGCGATACCCGCCGAGGCGCGTCTCCAGCGCACCGGCGATTTCGGGCGTGCGCCACGTCGCGGCTTGGTCGCCCGGCAGCAGGTAGGCGGCGCTGCCTTCCACCTGATACTCGGGCTGAAGCAGGGCTTCCAGCACCGTCACCGGCAGGGTATTGACGCGGCTGGCCTCGAATTGGTCGATGGGCAAACCGGCTTGCGCCACGCGGTGCAGCAGGCCGTCGCCCTCTTCCAGCATCATCACGATGTGGTCGTAACCGACCGATTGCAGCACGCTGTAGGCCACCGCCTCCAGCAGTTCGTAGGGGTTGGTGCTGCTGGAGAGCAGGGTGCTCAGCTCGAAGATGCGGTTGAGCTGGTCAACGCGCTGGCGCAGGGCGTCGGAGCGCTCGCGTTGCTCTTGGAAGCGGATGTAGTTGCCGTAGCCCAGCGAGGCCTTGGTGGCCAATTGCAGCAAGAACGAGGCCGATTCTTGGTCGAACTTGCCGGGCTGCATGTCCCACAGGTGGATGACCCCGACCATCGTATCGACGAACAGAATCGAGACGGCGATGGCCGAACGCGCCTCACGCGGGACGGGGCGCAGGTCGGTCTGGGCGGTGTAATCCTCGATGATGACCGGCTGTGCGCCGCGCTCGATGGCGCGTAGCTCGAGGTCGGACAACATCTCGAGGTTGACCGTATCGCGCAGTGCCCCGATGCGGCGCGCCAGAGTCGGCTTGCTGGGCGAGTGCCACTCGTCCACCCCGCGCAACAGGGCGATGGTGCTGTAGCTGGCACCGGTGGCGCGCAAGGCCTCGCGCCGGATGACGTTCAAGATTTGGTCGAAATCGACCGTCAGCGTCAGCTCGTTGGAGACGCGGCTGATCGAGTCGAGTTCCTCGAGGCGGCGGGCGAGGTTCTGACCGGTGGCTTGATACAGCAACACGCGGTCAATCGAGGCGGCCACCTGCGCGGCGATGGCGCTGAGCGCGTCGAGGTCGGCGCGGTCGTAGGGGCGCTCGCGGTTGGCCACGCCCAGCTCACCGAGGCTGCGGTCACCGACCACCAGCGGCACCATGGCCGCCCGTTGCAAGCCCAGCGTCTCGGCGTAATGGCGGTAAGACGGGATGATGCGCGGGTCGTTCATCAGGTCGTTGCCATAGAACGGGCGGCGCGACATCACCACCGACAACTGGAAGTCCTCGCTGTAGATGCTTTGGACGGTCGGCTCGCGCAGGTCGATGCCGTAAGCGCGCTGGGGCGTGGTCACGAGGTTGCCGGTGCCCTCGAGGATGCTGATGAAGGCTTGCGGGCTGTTGGTATAGTCGGCAATCGCGGCCAACATCGGGCGGGCGTCGTCGTCGAGGCGCACCATCGCACCGGCCATCTCGGCGATGCGGCGCAGCGCGTTGGCGCGCACGCTGGCCTGTTGGATTTCGCGGAACAGGCGGGCGTTTTCGAGGATGGTGGCGGCTTGGGTGGCGAAGATGGTCAGCAGGCGGGCGTCACCGTCGTCGAAGTCGCGCTCTTCCAGCGGGTCGGAGATTTGGATCACGCCGGTCTGGTTGCCGCGCACGCCCAGCTTGGCGAACATCGTTCGGCGGATGCCCGCCCGAGCGAACGTGTCGTCCAGCCCCGACGCAATCACCACCGCGCTGGTCTGGACATTGTTGGCGTACCAATTGTCGGATTCTTCCCACAAGGCTTGAAAGACCGACCCGGGCGCGAAATCGACCGTGTAATTGGGCAAGAGGGCGTCGTCGAAGCCGGTGGCGGGCGATTGGGCGCGCAGGCGCGTGCCACTGGCTTCCATCAGCAAAATCACGCAGGAGCGCACCTTCATCAGCGACGCGATGCGGCTGGTCAGCTCGCGGAAGAAGTCGCCCGCGGCGCTGAGGGTGCCGATGGCGAAGGTCATCTGTTGCAAGCCTTCCAGCTCGGCGTCGAGGCGTTGCTCACGCGAGAACAGGCGGATGCTCTCGACCACGACCGTGGCTTGGGTGGCCAGCGCCTTCAGGTTCTGCACGTCACGGGTGTTGAACTCGCCGCGCTGCTTGTTGAACACGGCCAACATGCCCAGCCGCTCGCGGCTGATTTGCAGCGGCACCCACAGCGTGTTGGACAAGCCGAAGGCCGACATGATGCCTTCTAGCCCCATTTCGGCGGCCAGCGGCTCGCCGCGCAATTGGCCGCTCAGCCAATACGATTGGCGCTCGAAGATGTCGCGGGCGGTGCTGCCCCCCGGGAGAGGGACGAACAAGGTGCGCGCCAGCGCGTCGGGCAGGCCGAAGAACGGCAACTGTGCCACCAAGCCCGATTTGGCCTCGTCGTACAGCAAGATGCCGCAGACCGCCGCGTTGCTCAGCTCGGCCACACGCTCGGCCAACATGCCGTAGACGTTTTCGGCGCGTTGCTCGGTGCGCCCCGCCGCGTCCTCGACCAGCGCTTGCAAGCTGGCGATGTCCTCGATGCGCTTGACCTGCGCGGCGTATTCTTGCGCGTCCTGAATTACACCGGCGATGGCCTCGTTGAGCGCGAACAGCAAGGTCGAGTCGGCCACGCTATAGGCGTTCTTGCGCTCCGAGGCCAATTCGATGGTGCCGAGGGTTTGCTCGCCCAGCGTCAAGGGCGCGCCCAGCACGCTTTGGTAGGGGAAGGGCAACACCAGCGGTTTGAGCGCCGCGATTTCCTCGGTGTTGCCGAGGATGATCGGTTTGCGGTTTTCCAGCAACCAGCCCGTCACGCCCCCGCTGACCGGATACAGGCCGCCGCGCTCGTACAAATCGACGAGGTAGCGCGCATCGCCGAACCACGCCATCGGGCGCAAGGTCTGCCCGTCGTCGCTATACAGGTTGATTTCGCCGCCGTCGAACGGGATGGTGGTGTGCAGCACCGTGAGCAAGGCTTGCAGGGTCGGCTCGACCCCTGCGGTGATGTCGGCGAACTCCGCCGTTTGGTTCAAGAAGCGGAAGGCGCGGGTGAAGTCGAGCTGACCGGCGGCAGGGGTGCCGCTGCCGGTGCCCGCCTCGCGCAGGATGATGGTGCGGTATTGTTGCCCGTCACGCGGGGTGTCGAAAGCCGAGGCCTCGACCCAGCGCCCATTGAGCTGGAACGCGGCGCGGGGTTGCCCGGCCAACAGCCCGAAGAAATTATCGGCGGGCTGGATTTGGCGCGCAATCAGCTCGGCGTCGGGCACCTCATCGAAGCTGCCCAGCCAGTCGCGCAGGGTATCGTTGATGTACTCGACCTGCCCAAGCCCGCGCAAGACGATGACCGCCTCGGTCGGGGGCGCCTCGCCTTTTGCTCGCACCACCGGTAGATCGACCGTCAACGAGCGCTGGCGCGTCCAAAAAAACAGCCACAGCGTGATGACCAGCCCACCCAGAAGCAACACCACCGCTACGTTCATACCGTCCTGCCCTTGTCCCTAGCCCAAACCGTTATGAAGCGGGGGTTTTACCACGATGTCTGTAACGGGGTATCGTCGGTATCGACCAAGCCAGACAAGCGCCGCCGCCGGTCTTCCGCCGCCAGCTCGGTAATCTCGCGGATGTCGGCAAAGCGGTGCGTCTGGGTGCTGACGGCACCGACCGACAACGCCATCAAATCGACCCGCCGCTCGCCCATCGCGTCGGGCACCAGCACATAGCCGCGCTCACGGTCGATGAACGAATAGTGTTGCTTGACCTCGCGGGCGAAGCGCCCGACGATTTCCTCTTGCAGGCGTTGCACGTTGTCGGCGTGGCTGATGACCACGAAATTATCGCGCCCCGGGTGCCCGACGTAATCGTCGTTGGTGCCCTCTTGCTCCACGATTTCGCTCAGCAAGGCCGCGGTAAAGCGGATCAGCTCATCGGCGGCCACGAACCCGTACACATCACCGAACGCATCGAAATTTTGGATTTTGGTGTCGATGTAAATCCATTGCTTGTTGGAGCGCATGAGCTGGCGCAGGTGGTCTTCAATCAAGCGACCGGTCGGCAATTTGCTGCGCGGGTCAATCTCGGCGATTTGGTTGGCCGACTGGATCGAATTGGCCACGCGCAAGCCCAGCTCGTCCACGTCGAACGGCTTGGTGATGTAATCGTCCGCGCCCAGCTCGAGGCCGCTCAGGCGGTCGCTGCGCTCGTCGCGCTGGGTCAGGAAGATGATGGGGATGTACTTGGTGCGGTTGCTCAGGCGCAATTCGCGGCACACCTCGAACCCGTCCATATCCGGCAGCATGATGTCGAGGATGATCAAATTGGGCGGCTGGCGGCGGCACACGGCCAGCGCCTCGCGCCCGTGATCGACCGCCTCGACCTCGTAACCCTGCCCGGTAAAATAAAATTTCAGCATGAACTGGATATCGAGGTCGTCCTCGACCACCAAGATTCGACCTTTGCTCATATAAATCCTGCGCCCCGTGACTGTGCGTTCATGAATGACACCGTTGGATAACGTCCTATTGTAACATCCCTTGCCACTGCGCGCATAAGATTCCCATAAGGTCAAACCCAATTCAAACCAAAGCGCCCGATTGCCCCAGACTTGACGGTTGGCAGCGGGGCAATCTGGGCGCATGATTGAGGGCAAAACCCACACCGTGAAAGACGATGCCCTGATGGAACCGATCATCTCCCTCCAAAATGAGCGCGTGAAGCTGGCCAACGCACTCCAACACCGCCCCCGCGCCCGCCGCAAGCACATGAAAATCGCCGTCGAGGGCGACCGCCTGATTAAGGACGCGCTCGACCGCCGCCAGCGCCCCGACTTCGTGCTGTACGACCCCGCCACCGCCGACGCCGCGCTGGTGGCGTTGCTGAACAAAATCAAGGTGTTGGCCTTGCCGGTCAACGCCGAGGTGCTGGCGCACGTCAGCGCGACCGAGGAGCCGCAAGGCTTGGTCGGGGTGTTCCCCATCCCGATGCCGCCCTTGCCCAAGACCCCGCGCCGCGTGCTGGTGATGGACGCGCTGGGCGACCCGGTACAACCCCAAGGCGTTGCGGGCGGGCATGGGCGCGCATTTCCGCCTGCCGGTGGTCGAGGCCGACTGGGGGCAAATCGCGGGGTACCTCGACGGCCTGACGGTGTGCGCCGCCGACGCCAAGGGCACCCTCGCCTATGACCAGATGGACTGGGCGGGGCAACGCTGGGGCTTAATCGTCGGGAGCGAGGCGCACGGCCTGAGCACCCGCGCCCGTGAATTGGCCACCCAGCTCGTCAGCATCCCGATGGCCGCCCAAACCGAGTCGCTCAACGCGATGGTGGCGGCGGCGGTGGTGCTGTTCGAGGCGGCGCGCCAAGCGCGGCTGGCGGGCGGGTGAGGATTCGCGCCGCAAATGCGGTACAATCGGCCAGAAGCATTTTTGTCGTTCGGCCTTTGTACGTCCTCCAACCGTGAAGGGATTTTGATGATGAGCCTCGATACCAGCATCTTCCGCAAATACGACATCCGTGGCGTCGCCATCGGCGAGAAGCCGCAGCTCACCCCCGATGTGGCGCGCCTCGTCGGCAAGGCGTTGGGCACCTACCTGCCCAAGCACTTCGGCACCGAGCGCATGTTCGTCGGCAGCGATAACCGCTTGTCGTCGCCCGCCTTGCGCGCCGCGATGATCGAGGGCGTGGCCAGCACCGGCCTGCACGTCACCGACATCGGCCAAGTCCTGACCCCCACCGTCTACTTCGCCGCCGCGTCGTATGGCGAAAAGGGCGCGGGCGTCATGATTACCGGCAGCCACCTCGAGACCCAATACAACGGCATCAAGATGGCCTACGGCACATTGGCGCTGGCGGGTGAGCAGATTCAAGACCTGCTCAAGCTGATTCAGGCCGGTACCTTCGCCGAGGGCGCGGTACACGTCGATAGCGACCCCGACATGATCCACAAGCACATGGCGCACATCGGCGGCATGGTGTCGTTCCCGCGCCCGCTCAAGGTGGTCTTGGACGCCGGTAACGGCCTGAGCGGGACGTATGTCTACCCGCTGTTGCAGCAGCTCGGGCTGGAGGTGCACGGCCTGTACCTCGAGAGCGACGGCACCTACCCCAACCACCTGCCCAACCCGGAAGACCCCGAGATGACCAAAGACCTCGAGGCGGCGGTGGTGGCCAAACACGCCGACCTCGGCCTCGCCTTCGATGGCGACAGCGACCGGTGCGGCTTCATCGACAACCACGGCCACCACATCGCCGCCGACCGCCTGCTGGCGTTGCTGGCGCGTGACGTGCTCACCCGCCACCCGGGCGCGCCGATCGTCTACGACGTGAAGGCGTCGATGGCCTTGAGCGACGACATCAAGGCGCACGGCGGCCAGCCGGTGATGTGGAAGAGCGGCCACAGCCTGATGAAGCAGAAGATGCGCGAGGTCGGCGCGCCGCTGGGCGGCGAGGTCAGCGGCCACTTGTTCTGGGGCGATAATTACTTCGGCTTCGACGACGCCCCGCTGGTGGCGCTCAAGACGCTGGAAATCATCAGCCGCTCCGGGCGCTCCATCAGCGAGTTGTTCGCCGACGTGCCCAAGCTGGTGGCCACGCCCGAAATCATCATGAGCGCCGCCGACGACCGCAAGTTCGTCATCATCGCCGAGCTGAGCGCCGCGCTGGCGGGGCGTTACGAGGTCAACACCCTCGACGGCGCCCGCGTGCAGTTCGAGCACGGCTGGGGCTTGGTGCGCGCCAGCAACACCCAGCCCGCCATCACCATGCGCTTCGAGGCCTACACCCCCGAGCAATTGGTCGAGTATATGCAGGTGTTCCACAGCGCGCTCCAGCAATACCCCGACGTTGACCTGACCAAGCTGGAAGCGCAAATCGAGCGCTTCCGCTAACCCTTCCCCGCAAAACACACCCCGTCCGCGCCCCGCCCGCCCCGCAAACCCGCGGGCGGGGCAGACCGACCGGAGACCCACGCCATGCTCGCGCCGACCCCAACCCAAGCCGAGACTCAGCCGCAAGAAGACCAGCCCTCGCCCAAGGCGCTGCACGACCATGCCGATTACGCGGCGTTCGTCCAGCACGCCGCGCAGGCGGGCGAAGATGCTACCTATGAGTTGATTTGGGGGGAGATTGCCCAAAAACCCATGCCGACACAACTTCACGCCGAAATCGCGGTCATCATTTCCGCGCACATCTGGTTCTATCTCAAGTCCAAACCCATCGGCAGAGTCTTCGCCGAGGCCAATTATCGCCTGCCCAGCGACCCGATGAACGACCGCATCCCCGATGTCTCGTTCGTGCGCGCCGACCGCAACCTGCCGCTGGTCGAGGCGGGCAGCGCCCCCTACATGCCCGACCTCGCGGTCGAAATCAAGAGCGAGGGCAACAGCTACCGCGAACTGCGCGAGAAGGCTGGGTATTTCTTGCGCGGGGGGGCGCGCTTGGTGTGGCTGGTGTACCCGAACGTGCGCGAGGTCGAGGTATGCACGATGGGCGAGGCTGGGCAGATGAGCATCGTGCGGTTGACGGGCGAGGGCGCGGTGTTGTCGGGCGGGGACGTGTTGCCGGAGTTCAGCCTGCCCCTGCGTGAGATATTCCCGCCGTTACCGACCCCACCGGCACCCCCTGCCGACCCTGTGCCCCCCGCCACCGAAGGAGCCGATACCCCGTGAAATCCGACCTCGACGCGCTGATGCAAGCCCGCGGCCTCGACGCCTTGCTGGTGTTCGCCAGCCATGACCACAGCGCCGCCCTCGATTACCTGACCGGCGGAGTCCGCATCAGCGGCGGTGCCGCCGTCAAACTGCGCGACCACGCTCCCGTGTTGGTCGTCAACGGTATGGAGACCGCCGAGGCCGCCGCGACCGGCCTCGAGGTCTACGCCTATCACGCCCTCGGTTACGAGGACGCCCGCAAGGCCGCCGAAAACGACCCGACCCGCACCCAAGCCCTGTTTTGGCGTGGGGTGCTCGGGCGGCTCGGCCTGCCCGACGACAGCACGGTCGGCGTGTACGGCACCACCGACGCCAACGTCGTGCTCGCCCTGATTGACGCCCTGCGCGCCGAGTCCGCGCCTTACCGCTTCGTCGGCGAGATGTCGCCCACCTTGTTCGACGCCGCCTATACCACCAAAGACTCGGGCGAGATGGCACGCATCCGCAGCGTGGCGCAACGCACCAGCGCGGTCGTGCGCGCCACGTGGGACTTCATCGCCAGCCACCGCGCCGACGCCAGCGAGACGGTCGTGCGCGACGACGGCTCGCCGCTGACCATCGGCGAGGTCAAGCGCTTCGTCCGGCGCGAGTTGCTGGAGCGTGACCTCGAGGACACCGCCATGATTTTCGCGCAGGGGGCGGACGGCGGCCACCCGCACAGCCGCGGCACCGAGGCGCAAGCGCTCAAGCTCGGGCAGGCCATCGTGTTCGACTTGTTCCCCCGCGAGGTCGGCGGTGGGTATCATCACGACATGACCCGCACGTGGTGCATCGGCTATGCCCCGCCCGAGGTGCGCACCGCTTATGATCAGGTCATGACCGCCTTCGACATCGCCCTAGAGCAATTCGCGGTCGGCAAGCCCACCCACCTGATGCAAGAGGCCGTCCAAGACTATCTGGAGGGGGTCGGCCACCCGACCGCCCGCAACACCCCGGGCACCCAGACCGGCTACGTGCACAGCCTCGGCCACGGCGTCGGCCTGAACGTGCACGAAAGCCCGCGCATCAGCCACCTGAGCAAAGACGACGTGTTCGCGGTTGGCAATGTCATCACCATCGAACCCGGCGTATACTACCCGGAACAGGGCTTCGGCATCCGCGTCGAGGATTTGCTGATTGTGGACGAGCGCGGCGACCTCGTCTCGCTGACCGATGTCCCCAAAGACCTCGTGCTGCCCCTGCGCGGCTGAGGCTGTTTCGTCCCCCACCCATCCACCGTCAACGGGGCGGGCGCACCCCACCCCACCGAGGAGCAGTACACACCCTTATGGCAACCCAAATGAAGTTCAACTACGGCGGACAAGCCGTGATGGAAGGCGTGATGATGCGCGGCCAGCGCATCTTCGCGGTGGCCGTGCGTGACCCCAACGGCAAGGTGCTGGTGCACAAAGACACCGTCCCTGCCGCGCTGTATCGTGGGCGCGTCTCCAAAACCCCGTTCTTGCGCGGTATCGTCGGCCTATGGGACTCGCTGGGGCTGGGGATGCGCTCGCTGTTGTGGTCTGCCGACGTGGCCGTCGGCGACGAGGCCAGCTTCAGCGGCCCGTTGGCGTGGGGCACGGTCGCCTTGTCGCTGGCGTTCAGCATCGGCTTGTTTTTCGTGTTGCCTGCCGCGCTGTCGGCGGGCATCGAGTCGCTGTTGGGCTTGCAACACGCCACCTTCCTCGCCAACCTGATTGAGGGCGTGGTGCGCTTGGGCATCTTGGTCGGCTACATCTCGTTGGTCGGGCTGATGCCCGATATGCGCCGCGTGTTCGCCTATCACGGTGCCGAGCACAAGACCATCAACGCCTACGAGGCCGGTGCGGAGCTGACGCCCGAAGTCGTGCAGAAATACCCCATCGAGCACCCGCGGTGCGGCACGGCCTTCTTGCTGCTGGTGGTGCTGATTGGCGTGCTGGTGTTCAGCGTGCTGGGTCGCCCGCCGCTGCCCATTCTGATCGCCTCGCGCATTTTGCTCATCCCGATCATCGCGGGCATCGCCTACGAGGTCTTGCGCTGGACGGCGCGCAACACGCACCGCCGCTGGGTGCGCTGGATGTCGCTGGAGATGCTGGAGGTCTCGATTGCGGCCTTCAAGCACGTCTTGGTCAGCGAGGGGGAGCTGAACGAGTCCGAAGTGGCGCAGTACCCGCTGTATACGCCCAAAGACAAGGCCGCCCCCGCCGCAGGCGATTAGGCACGGCGATACCCCGGGCAACGCACACCCCCTCAGCCACTTTTGGCCGAGGGGGTGTTTTGTTTGGGGAGGTGGGTGGTGCGGGGAGGTTATGGCACCGCGATTTCGGTCGGCAGGGTCACCGCGCCATCCACGCCCGCCTCGCTGAGCCAATTGACCAGCGTACCGCTCGCATCCACCGTGTAGACCCGCACCACCACCACATACCGCCCGGCGGGCAGGTCATCGACCCGCACCCCGCGATGCTCCCAAATCGGTTGGCCGGGCACGAGGAGC
>JALONY010000127.1 GCA_025454715.1 Anaerolineae bacterium | reverse complement strand
TCGGCCTCCACGGCGGCCTTGAGCGGGGTGCGGTGGGCGCGGTCGTGGGGCATGGGGTGTCCATCAGGGGTATGACGAAACGATGATTTCAAGTATAACGGGTTTTGTAAAACGCGCATCTCCCCACCGGTCGACAATCGGTCACCCGCGGTGCTTGCATTGTGCGCCCGTGCGGTGATACCATACCTACTGCCATTCAAGAAGATTCCAACGGACGGTCATGCCCATGCCACCCCGCTACGTCTACCCCTTCACCGCCATCGTCGGCCAAGAAGCCATGAAGCGCGCCCTCATCCTCAACGCCGTCGATATGCGCATTGGTGGCGTACTCATCCGCGGCGAGCGCGGTACCGGCAAATCGACCGCCGCCCGCGCACTGGCCGCCCTGCTGCCCGAGGTGGACGTGATTGCCGACTCCCCCTTCAACGACGACCCGACCCACCCCGCCACGTGGTCGGACATCACCCGCGAGCGCTACGCCGACGCCAGCCCCAGCACCATCCCGACCGAAAAGCGCCGCATCCGCTTCATCGACCTGCCCGTCAGCGCCACCGAAGACCGCGTGGTCGGCACGCTCAACATCGAAAAAGCCATCCAAAAAGGCGAGCGCCATTTCGAGCCGGGCATCTTGGCCTCCGCCAACCGCGGCATCTTGTACGTCGATGAGGTCAACCTGCTGGACGACCACATCGTAGACCTGCTGCTGGACAGCGCCGCCATGGGCATCAACGTGGTCGAGCGCGAGGGCATCAGCTTCTCGCACCCCGCCCGCTTCATCTTGGTCGGGACGATGAACCCCGAAGAGGGCGACCTGCGCCAGCAGTTGCTCGACCGGTTCGCCTTGTCGGTCGAGGTCGGGGCGGTGCACCAACCCGAGTTGCGCGTGCAAATCCTCGAAAAACACATCGCGTTCGAGGCCGACCCCCTCGCCTTCATCGAGTCGTGCCAGCCCGACGAAAAAGCGCTGGCCGACAAAATTTTGGCCGCCCGCGCCATCGTCGATGAGGTCAAATACACCCGTGGCGACCTGCGCCTGATTGCCCTGATGACCAGCAAGCGCCGCGTGGACGGCCACCGCGCCGACCTCGTCATCCTCAAGACCGCCCGCGCCAACGCCGCCTACGAAGGCCGCCGCCAAATCAGCCACACCGACATCGTGTTGGCGTTCGACCTCGCGATGGGGCACCGCAGCAAGGGCGGCCCGATGAGCGCGCAAGGCCAAGAGCTGACCGGTCAGCAGTTGATGGATCAGTCGGTCAACGAGCTGGGCGAAGAGGGCGAGGGCGAGCCGCAAGAGATGTCGTTTTCCGATAACGCGAACAACGACGGCAAAAAAAAAGCCAACCGGTAAGTGAGACCACCGGCAGCGACCAGCAGCCGGATGTCAAAGACATGCAGCCGTCCCCCCAGAACCCGTTCGGCACCGGCCAACAGGAAAATTGGTGGGACGGCGGCAAAAAGGTCGCCTCTGCCCCCGAGTTCGAGACGCGCAAATTGCAAACGCAGTTCGACCGCCAAACGCGCCGTGCCTCGGGGCGGCGTAGCCGCACCATCACCGACCGCAAGCGCGGGCGCTACATCCGCGCCGTGCCCGCCAACGGCAAGAACAACGACATCGCCTTTGACGCCACCTTGCGGCCAACCTGATTTTGTTCGTGGTCGATGCGTCATGGTCGATGGCGGTGGCCGAGCGGATGCAAGCGACCAAAGGCGCGATTATTTCGCTCCTGACCGACGCCTACCAGCGCCGCGACCGCGTCGGGCTGGTCGTGTTCCAAAAAGACCGCGCCACCATCGCCCTCAAGCCGACCAACTCGGTCGTGCTGGCCAAGAAGGCGCTGGCCGATTTGCCGGTCGGCGGCAAAACCCCGCTCAGCGCGGGCTTGTTCGCCAGCTACGAGGTCGTCCGGCGCGAGAAGATGCTCAACCCCGACGTGATGCCGCTCATGATCGTCCTGACCGACGGGGCGGGCAACGTCAGCCTGACGCCCAACACCCCGCCCAATGAAGAGGCTTACCGCATCGCCCACCTCATCCGCGATGACGACATCCGCACCATCACCATCAACATGGAGCACGCCGCCTTTGACCAAGGCTTGGCCGCCAAGCTGGCCGAGCACCTCGGCGGGCCGTGCTACTCGCTGGCGCAGCTCCGCGCCGATACGTTGTTGGAGACCATCCGGCGCGAAATCAATCTTTAACGGCGGATGTGAAATGAGGTGGCCGCCCACACCAGCGGCCACCGCTCACCGATGCCCCGCCCGACGCTGATTCGGGATTTCGGTCGAGCGGGCGCAGCGCGCTGCGCCCCTACGGGGCGTGTGGGATGGGGGTGTAAGACAAAACCCACGCATGGACGAGCAAATACGGCGCCTGAAATAGGGTGGTAACGAGGGTATCCCAGCCCCTTGCGGGCTTGTTCTTCTCCTAGCTGGGTGCTTTAGCGCCCAGCGGGCACCGACGGCCAACATCCCCGATATTGCATCGACCGAGCACGTTGTATTTCACATGAGGCATATCTTTAACGGCGGATGAGCGCGTTTTGAATTACACTCCTTCGTAACGCTTAGAAACGATACGGGGGAGTGTTTTTTTCATGGCTCAGCATGACGGATTCGTGACCACGCGGCGCGGCCTCGACCGCACCCTGCCGCCGATGCGCTTGTTCGAGAAAGCCAAGCGCCTCGGCATTTGGAACCCCAGCTTGATTGACCTCACGCCCGACCGGCAGCACTGGGCAGCGTTGACCGACCCAGAGCGCGACGTGATTTTGCGCCTAACCGCCATGTTCGTGGCGGGGGAGGAGGCCGTCACGCTCGATTTGTTGCCGTTGGTGCGGACGGTGGCCAGCGAGGGGCGCTTGGAAGAAGAATTGTTCTTGACCAGCTTTTTGTGGGAAGAGGCCAAGCATACCGACTTCTTCGAGCGCTTCCTGCGCGAGGTCGCGCAGGTCAACGGGCAAGACCTCGAGCATTATCACGGCGCCAGCTACCGCGCCTTGTTTTACGAGGCGTTGCCCAACGCGCTAGGCCGCCTCGACCTCGACACATCCGCCGAGGCGCAATTAATCGCCTCGGTCACGTATAACATGGTGGTCGAGGGGGTGTTGGCCGAGACCGGTTATCACGCCTTCTTCACCATGCTCCAGCGCAGCGGCATCTTCCCGGGCACGGTCGAGGGCATCCAAAAGCTGAAGCAAGACGAGTCGCGCCACATCGCCTACGGCGTGTACTTGATTTCGCGTTTGGTGGCCGAGCATCCGCACCTGTGGGACGCCGCCGAACAGACCATGAACGGGCTGTTCCCGTTGGCGTTGGGGGTGATTCAGGAGATTTTCGCCCATTACGACCCCGTGCCGTTCGGCTTGAACGTGGACGAGTTCATCGGGTTCGCCGCGATGCAGTTCCAAAAGCGCTTGGGGCGCATCGCGGCCTCACGCGGTGCCGATTTGGCGGATGTGCACGCCATCACCGACGCCGCCATCGATGGCGAGGACGCCTAGGCGCGGCGGCAATCCGCGCCCCTGCGGACTGGTGGGTGCAGGGGCGGGCGCAGCACGCTGCGCCCCTACGGGCGTGGGGGGCGGGGGATTATGACCCCAGCACCGCCGCATGGCGCGCCAACCCCGCCACCAAGCCCGCCGCCGCCTCGACATCGCCGAGGTGCACCGTCTCGCTGGTGGTGTGGATATAGCGGCACGGGATGCTGATGCAGCCGCTGGGCACCCCAGCGCGGCTGACCTGAAAGCGCGCCGCGTCGGTCGTGCCGCCCGGCAGCAGTTCCAATTGGTGCGGCAGGCCGTCGGCCTCGGCGCGGTTGACCATCCAATCAATCACGGCGCGGGGGACGACCAACCCGGGGTCGTGCACCTTGATGGCCGCGCCACCGCCCAGCTTGACCTGCATCTTGGTGTTTTTGGGCAGGTCGCCGGTATCGGTCACGTCGATGGCGACCGCGACGTGGGGGTCTACGCCGTAGGCCGCCGCCGCCGCCCCGCGCAACCCAACCTCTTCTTGGACGGTGAAGACCGCGTAGACGGTGTTGTCGGTCTGCTTGTTCAGCCGCTTGAGCGCCTCGATCAAGACGACGCACCCGATGCGGTCATCGAGCGCCTTGGAGGTGGCGTAATCGCCCTGAAAGGCCGCCTCGCGCCAGAACGTGACCGGCGTGCCGCTGGCGATGGGCTTACCCAGCGGGTCGATGTAGAAATCGTCGATGGTGCGGTCGGGCTGGCGGGCTTGGTTGGCCCACAGCACGCCGTGGGTACCGTCCTCGAATTGCACGCGGGTGCCGGGCAAGATGCCCTTAATCAGGCCGCCGATGTCGGCGATGCGCCCCATGCCAGACGACGGCTCGACGAACGTAATCATCGCCCCAATCTCGTCCATGTGCGCCGCGAACAGCACCCGTTGCGCGCCATTGCCCACGCGGCAAATCAGGTTGCCCAGCGCGTCCACGCGCATCTCATCGACGAACGGCGCGACCTCGGCCTGAATCAGGCGGCGGACGTGGTGCTCATAGCCCGACGGCCCCCATGTCTCGCACAGCATCTTAATCATGTTTCGCATCGTTTATTCACCTTCCCAAAATCGTCCATCACAGTGTCGTGCGGTGCCTGACCGTCGCCCACAGCCCCCAAGCTGGAGGGCTGTGGCGCGCCGAGGGTCTTAGAATACGACCGTCTTGTTGTTGTAGACCAGCACGCGCTGGTTGAGGTGCGCCCAGATGGCTTGCGCCAGCACCAATTTCTCGACATCTTGCCCCTTGCGGACGAGGTCGGCCACGCTGTCGCGGTGGTTGACCGCCAGCACGTCCTGCGCGATGATCGGCCCCGCGTCCAGCTCCTCGGTCACGTAGTGGCTGGTCGCCCCGATGAGTTTTACCCCACGCGCCGAGGCGGCGTGGTATGGCTTGGCTCCGGCGAAGGCCGGCAAAAACGAGTGGTGGATGTTGATGATGCGGTTGTGGAACTGCCCGATGAGCTGGCCGGTCACGATTTGCATATAGCGCGCCAACACCACCAAATCGACGTTGTGCTGCCGGAGCAGGGCGATTTGGGCGGCCTCTTGCTCGGCCTTGTTGTCGGCGGTGATTTTGAAGGTGTGGAACGGGATGCCGAACGACTCGGCCACCGGCCTGAGCGTGTCGTGGTTGCCGATGATGAGCGGGATGTGCACCTTCCACTCGCCCGATTGCACGCGCCCCAAGATGTCGTATAGGCAGTGTGACTGCTTGCTGACGAACAAGGCCATGCGCGGCACGCTGTCGCTGAAGGCGATCGACCACGTCATGTTGAAGCGGCGGGCGATGGTCAAGTCGAAGGCGGTGGCGATGGCGTCCCGCTCGAGGCCGAAGCCGTGCAAGTCCCACTCGACGCGCATGAAGAAGGCGCTGGCCTCGGCATCGACGTGCTGGTCGAGGTGCAGGATGTTGCCGCCCTGCTCGAAGATGAAGCGGGTGACGGCGGCCACCAACCCTTTTTGGTCGGGGCACGAAATCAGGAGGATGGCGGAATGGCTGTCGGTCATGGGGTTTTGTCTCGGGCGGTCTCGGCCATCAAGCGGCGATAAGCGCCCAACCACAGGGCGGCCTCGCGGGTAAATTTGGTGATGGTGATGTCGGAGAACTTGGGCATCAGCTTGACCAAGAAGGTCGGCAGGGTCGCCCAGTCCTCGCGGCGGATGAGCTGCGCCAGCTCGTCGGCGGCGCTGCCCGCCCACATCCAACGGGCGCGGAACTCCTCGGCCTTCATCCAATAATCGCGCTTCTCCCACGCCTTGGCCGATTCCTCGATGCCCTCGTCCACCTCGCGCAGGGTGTAGACCAATTGCGCCAGCATGTCCTTGGCCTCATCGGTGATGGCGGCTTGCAGCAACAGGTGGCGCAACAATTCGGCGGCGTCACGCATCAGGGCATTGCGGCGCTTGCCCGGGTCATTGGTGTTCACGACTCGTCCCATGGGGGTTGTCCTCGGTGGTTGGGTTAGGGGGCAGGGCGGATGCCTTTGTACACCCGCTTGCTGATCAGGTTGAGCACGGTTTGGGCGGGGTGACCGGTCAGCTCTGCCAATTGGCGCGGTGACTGGGCGGTGTTGTCGTTGCGAAGGAACACCCGAAACAAGCAATCGACCACCCCGATGTCGCGGTTGATGAAATCGGGGGCTTGGGCGGCTTGGCGCACGGCGAGGCGCAGCGCGTCGAGGCGCTGCACTTGGCCGGTGGTCGGGTCGATGAAGTCCATCTCGCGGCTGTCACCGCCCTGCTCCAGTTGCTCGCGCAGGGCGGGCGGCAGGTGCGACAGCAGGTACACGCGCAAGTCCTCGCCCTCGGTGGTGGCGAACCAGTCGTAATCGATGTGGTAAGGGGTGTCGAGGGTCGGCTTCATCGGGCGGGCGGGCGTCGGGGAGGTCATAAGGACAGGCTCGTTTCTGGGTGTGGGCTAGAGGTCGTTGAGCTTCCACAACTGCCCGACGCTGTTGTCGAAGTCCGCGTTGCCGTTGAGCGTGGCGGCCAGCAGGTCGGGGGCGGTGCGGCGGAAGACGTTGACGACCGCGTACAGCGTCTTGAAGTGGACGGCATTTTGGGGGCTGAGGCGCGTCAGGGGCGGGATGAGCATCCGCAACAGAGCGACCAACCCCTTGCGGGCTTGGTTGAACGATTGCGCCAGCGCCTCGACCGGCTGAAGCTCGTCGATGCCGAACAGCATCATGTCGTCGAAAGGCGGGGCGATGGTGCGCTTGCTGAGCGCGAACAGCGGTTGATCGGCGTTGGCGCTCAGGATGGTGAGGTGCTCGACATGGGAGCGCAACGGGCCGTCGAAGCCGAGGCGGATGCGCCCGGGGTCGGTGTCGCGCCGTGCCGTCAGCACCGCGCCCAGCGGCACCTTGTGCTTCTCATAAAACGGCAGCACGCCATAGACGTAGCGCTCGTTGGGCACCACCCAGCCGTTGAACGCCTCGCCGTCGGTCTCATCGACCAAGGTGATGAAGATGCGCGGGGCGCGGCGGGCGGTCGGGAAGATGGCGCGGGTTTGGCTGTTGAGCGGCAGGGTTCCGGCGCGGCGGTGCGGGTAAATCAGGCGAAATTTGCCGACCGTGACGCGCTGGGTGGGCAGGTCGGAATATTCGTCGTCGATTTCGGCCTCGACCGCACGGTCGTCGGGGCCGACCAAGCGCACGTCGAACTGGGGCGGGGCATAGCGCAACAAGGCCGGTTTGTCGCGCACGGCGGCGGGCTGAAGGCGCTTGAGCGTCCACAGCACCTGCCCGCTGGGCCCGACCTCGTCGAAGCGCTCATCACGGTTGAGCGCGTCGTTG